>JAUVYX010000008.1 GCA_030602865.1 Dehalococcoidia bacterium
CAGAGACGTGTAGTGATTCTAGGCATTTCCTCAACGGCTCTTCCCTGACAGAATTTCTCAAAACCGCGCAGTTCTGGTACTTGTAAATAGGCATTGGAAACATCCCCATCTGCAGTTAAAAATATCTCTATCTTTCCATGCCCTTCGAGCCTGGTTATAGGATTGATGGTTATTTTATTCATGAATATTCTCCTGAAACCGTTTTCTCTTAAGAATGGAATCTGCCAACCCAAAACGATAGAAGGTTCCTGCAGGGTCAACGATTTCATCCACCATTCTGCCGATCGCCTCTTCGTTTTCAGCATCATAGATAGAGGCAATCGCACTCACTAACTTCGCTCCTTGATCAGCGATCCCCTCAGGAGGACCAAAGCATCCGCGGCATGGCATTCCCGCCTTGATGCAGACTGCTCCGCAACCAGCTCTGGTGGCAGGGCCACAGCAGATAATACCTTGCTCCAGCAGACATCGTTCTGGTTCGGGAATTAATTCATGCGGCCTAAATATTCTGGAGATGCTCTTGTTCTCCTTTTTAAGTAAGCATTCGTCACAAACTGTCTTGTCAGGTGTTAGTGTAGAGCCAACTACTGGAAGTTCATTATTTGCAAGTTTGTTAACCAAATCAAGTATAAGATTTACTGGTGGAGGACAGCCTGGAAGGAAATATTCCACAGGCACGACCTGTGCAAGAGTTCTTACAGTATCGTAAAACTCCGGTAGTTCCAGTAAGCCCTCATTGACTTCAGTTAGGATTTGGGGCAGTATGCTATCAGGATTGTCATTTGAAGGAGCTTCAATGTATGAACATTTCATGATATCGGCGCTGTTGCTGAAATTGGCCAACGCGGGTATTCCTCCGAAACATGCACAGGAACCGAACGCTATCAATGTTTTGGATTTGGCTCGAAGTAATTTGGCTATATGTTTGTGTTCTGAAGTAACGATTGCGCCATTAAACAGGCAGACATCAATGAAATTGTCGTCCATGGCTTCGACATCGCTATATTTGAAATCTAAAGCGATTGGCCAAAATAAAATATCTGCAATCTCTGCCAATTTTAAAATATTCTCATTGATGTCGAGTACTGCTACGTCACATCCGCCACAGCTCGCTGCCCAGTAAAGAGCCAGTTTCAATTTACCCATTTTTATCTCCAACAGTATAATTAAAAGGTCCGAGTTTTCTTACTTGCTCTGTCATGTCATTGACGATAGTAGCGAAGCGCTCACCTTCTGCAGCAGAGCACCACTCCAGACGGAGGCGTGCATCCTCAATACCAAGTTGAATCAGCATCTTTTTAAGTAACGGAATGCGGCGTGCTGCTTTGATGTTTCCTTCCATATAGTGGCAATCACCAATGTGGCAACCACATATCAGGACTCCGTCCGCACCATTTTCAAACGCCTTAAGGATGAAAGTAGGATCGATTCGACCGCTGCACATCACCCTTATTATTCGTATATTGCTGGAATATTTAATGCGAGAGGTTCCTGCAAGATCTGCGGCACCGTAAGAACACCAATTGCATAGGAAACCAACGATTTTAGGTTCAAAGCTCATGATAATACCCCCTCCAACTGTGCTATGAGCTGTTTGGATGTAAAGTTTCTACTGGTGATAGCTTCAGTGGGACAGGCGGCCCCGCAAGTACCACAACCTTTGCATAACGCTTCATTGATAATTGATACACTTTTAGCTTCATCAAAAGAGATGGCAGTATAAGGACAAAGGCCTATACATATTTTACAACCAGCACAGAGTTCCTCGTCAATAACTGATATGGCTGCTTCAATTTCAACTATTCCTTTGCTGATCATGGTTAATACCTGTGCTGCACCTGCTGACGCCTGGGACACTGTATAAGGGATATCCTTTGGTCCCTGGCAGCAGCCCACAATAAAAATACCATCGCTGGGTGTTGCCACCGGAGCTAATTTGACATGACGTTCCATGAAGAATCCATCTGCACTTCTACCGATAGTAAGTAACCTGCCAAGCTGTTCAGTATCTGAACGAGATTCTATCGCAGTGCACAGTATAACGAGGTCTATCGGAATACGCATCATGTTTCCCAGTAAAGTGTCTTCGGTCACTACAATAAGCTTTTCTTTCTCCTCGTTAGTTTCAGCACGATCGGTCACTCTGGTTACCTTGCCTCTTATGAAATTAACACCTTCTTCAGAAAGACGTTTATAGAATTCCTCACCACCTTTGCCGAAACAACGCATGTCTATATACATTTCATAAACATCAGCATCTGTTTTTTCCTTTATCAGGTGAGCAAATTTAAGGCCGTACATACAGCAAATCTTAGAACAATAGTCATGGTAATTCTGATCACGACTGCCTACACAATGAATAATGGCTACGCTCTGGGGCGGTTGTCCATTTTTTAACAGGATTTGTCCTCCAGTAGGGCCTGTTGCGCTTGACATGCGTTCGAATTCCATACCTGTTACGACATTATCGTATTTTCCATACCCGTATTGTCCAATCACTGAAGGATCAAAGGAGTCATATCCTGTGGCAACGATGATGCTGCCTACTGCTATTTCGATTACCTCATCTTTAATATCAAAATCGACGGCTTTTGCCTCACATATTCGTTGACAGGCGCCGCATTCGATGCAGCCGTTCTTATCTATCACCGCTTTGTTGGGCACAGCCTGGGGAAAAGGGATATAGATAGCCTTACGCTCAGACAACCCAAACTCGAACTCGTTTTTCATCAATATCGGACATTTCTCAAAACATACACCGCATCCGGTGCACTTGTTCTCGTCAACATAACGCGACTTCTTTTTAATCTTTACGTTAAAGTTGCCTACATAGCCTGAGACTTCTACAATTTCACTGTAGCTTAGCAGTTCTATATAAGGATGCTGACCGACGTCAGCCATTTTGGGGGTGAGAATACAGGCAGAGCAATCAAGGGTAGGAAATGTCTTATCCAGTTGTATCATGTGCCCACCAATGGAAGGTGTTTTTTCAACTAGATAGACTTTGTGCTCACTATTAGCAATATCCAGCGATGCCTGGATACCAGCGATCCCAGCACCTACGATAAGCGTATTGGAATTGAATGGGATTTCCTTAATGGTCAGTGGTTCATTATAGTAAACTCGCCGCACTGCTGCCCTGACCAAGTCTTTTGCTTTGTCGGTGGCTACCTCTTTATCATCGTGCACCCATGAGCAATGTTCTCTGATATTAGCCATTTCCATCAGGTATGGGTTCAGTCCTGCTTGTTTACAAGCGTTACGGAAAGTTGTTTCATGCATCCTTGGAGAACAGGAAGCAATTACTATACGATTGAGTCCTAATTCTAAGATATCGCTTATTATGAGATTTTGTCCCGGTTCAGAACACATGAATTGGTAGTCTCTGGCGATAGATACTGAATTGAGAGTACTAGCATATTCAGCTACATCCTTGACGTTTACTATGCTGGAAATATTAAGCCCACAATGGCAAATATAAACTCCAATCTTTACTTCCTGTTCCATCTTCGGGTCTCCTTTAGCATATTGCTTCGGCGACAAGTTCAACAATATCTTTTACCTGGATAATATCCGATTTATCCATGGTGAGCACGCTGTCCCGATAGTTAAGATAGCAATAAGGACATGACACAGCTATTATTTCAGCACCTTCATCTACCGCTTGTGAAACTCTTATATCTGAGAATCTTTCACTCTTAGCAGTCTCCGTCCATATTCGACCACCACCACCACCACAACATATAGTATCTTTTCTGGAGTCAGGGAATTCTATCAGTTCCAGGCCGGGGACACTGTTTAATATCTTTCTTGGTTCGTCATATATATCGTTGTGCCGACTCAGGTAACAGGGGTCAGTATAAATTACCTTTTTATTAAATTCTCTAGAAAATTTTAAAATGCCCTGCTCAATTAGTTGTGCCAAATATTGTGTGATATGTAAAACATGGAATTTACCCCCGAGTTCAGGATATTCATTTTTAAATGTATGGTAACAATGAGGTGATGTGACGACTATGGTGCTAACTGCGTGGTTATTGAATGTACGTATATTGCTAGTAGCTAGATTTTGAAAGATATCCTCGTAACCAGCTTTACGTACCGATTCACCACAACATTTCTCCTCATTGCCGAGTATGCCGAAATCGATTCCCAAGTTGGTAAATATTTTAGCTGTAGCCTGTGCCACCTTTTTTACATCGTTATCGTAGGCAGGAATACAGCCTGGGAAATAGAGTATCTCGGTACCGGGAGAAAATTCCTTAACTCCGAGATCTTCAGCCCATTTCCCACGTTCAACTGAAAGTTCCGCAAGCGGATTACCTGTAGTGTCGATATTTTTCACAGACATTTTCAATGCGTCAGGGACATTGCCAACACCTAGAGTAACGACGGCGCGGCGCAAGGCCCGCATAATGTCGATTATCTCTACCCCACGAGGACAACGTTCAACACAAGCACCACAGGCAGCACAAAGCCATACATTTTCATGGGCAAAATCAGTAATCCCTAGTTGTGCCTCATGAATCATCTTACGCACATCGAAATGTCTGACCAAATTCCAGGGGCAACTGCCGGTACAAAGCCCACATTGATAGCATAACTTCAGTGGCTCTCCACCAACCTCAATTATTACCTCGCTCCCTTCTTTATAGGGACTTAGAATATCCATTTTAGTATGACCCCCAAAAAGATTTAAATAATACTTAATAAAAAGAGGTAACCATAAGGAATAAGACGGCTACCTCTTATTGCACTTTTGCGATATTATAATAGAATTTATGCGTAAAACAAAACCTGAAGATAAGCTTTCTTGTCTTACAGTCATTCGATGATCCTAGGTGAAAACATATATTGAGTAGTGGTTTTTGCTATTTTTCTAAGCAAAGCTAACTGTGGCCGGTATAGTTTAATTCTATTATCTTTTGACGCCAACGTCATTCCAAGAAGTTTTGAGATGACCTTGATCTCTATCTCAGATTGACATAATATCATGGCCTCTGATGAAATTTTCCCTATCTCTATGATAATTGGTAGTAGCAACTCCTTTTCCTCTTCAAGTAGTATCAGGCTTGCAATGTAGTGGAGTTCCTTTTTTTTAAAAGAATATATATTGCCGTCGCAAGAGATAACGTGGGGATGAGTTTCATTCAATAAATCGTGTAGTGATTTCTGTTTCTGTGCAAGACCTGAGTTAACTATCCGCAGCTCACCCTCCAAACACTGTTGTAGCAGCTTTTCATAGGGAAAACTGTAAACCATATATCTACTCCCGTGCCAATAAAACTTTTACGCGTTTTAGTCTTCCTTTTTCTTCTCTATCCCTTTCTTCAAATTTCATACTTAAATATTTTATAGTTAATTGAAGAGAGGGAATTATTAAGTATTCAAGGGCATTCGTTATCCTTTTTGCCTTATTTATTTCAGCGCCCAATAACTCCATGCTGCTTTGTACCTCAGCAAGGTTTACAGTTGCCTGAAGGCATTCTTCGTATAATTTTGAGCTGTGATCCAGCCAGGCAGAAGTATCAATCAGGTCATAACCTCTAATGCCTGCTTCTCTCTCCTCAAGATCGAGGGAGTTAATCTTTACCCCTGCTATATTACGTGCGCCTAGGATAAATTTTATATCTTTTTCACTAGCCGCAAAATGCTTTTCCAGTGCTAAATACCCGTGATAACCAATAGTAAAAGACAATGCTTTGTAAGCCTCTAAATAGGCGTTGATAAGTGACTCCTTCGCTTTTACTGTTTCCCTGGCACTCTGCAGAAATTCCATTGTCAGTATTGCCAGCCTATCTTTAACTATCTTTTGCACACGTGTAGACAATGCAAGCCTACGCTTTAATTTAACAAGCTCAATCTTAGTTGGTCTGACTCTGATCAGTTGTACCATTTTTACTAGCTATCAGTCTTATTTAACTGTTTGGGCAGATATTTCTTAATAAAAGTTTCTCTAATCAGCTTAAGATCCTCAACAGGCAATTTTGAAAATAGTTCCCATGCTATGTCTAAGGTATTTGTAATATTTCTTTTCTCAAATTCCGATTGTGATAGAAATGCAGTTTCAAAAGAATCGGCATAAGATAAATATATCTTGTCCCTTTCGCTTAATGCTTCAACTCCTATGATGGTTGATATCTCGCGCAGGTAACATCCTTCAGCATAGGCAGAATACAATTGCATAAAAACGTTATTGTGATCCTCCCTGGTCTTATCAGGTCCAATTCCCTCCTTCATCATTCTAGAGAGAGATACAAATACATCGATCGGAGGATAAATTCCCTTCCTATCGAGACTACGAGAAAGGACGATTTGTCCTTCGGTAATATAGCCTGTGAGGTCTGGTATCGGATGTGTAATATCATCATCAGGCATAGTCAACATAGGCATTATGGTGATGGAACCCTCTTTCCCTGAGATTCTGCCTGCTCTTTCATAAATGGAAGCCAGATCTGTATACATATATCCAGGATATCCTCTCCTGGATGGTATCTCCTCTCTCATGGCTGAAAGCTCGCGGAGAGCCTCACAATAGTTGGTCATATCGGTCATTAACACTAGAACATGCATATGATGTTCCCATGCTAGATATTCGGCTGCTGTTAAGGCTAATCTTGGGGTTGATATCCGCTCAATTACTGGATCAGAGGCAGTATTAATAAAAGCTACAGTTCTTTTTAGTGCACCGGTCCTTTCGAGGTTGTTAATGAAAAAGGAGGCATCGTCATAACTGATACCAATGGCAGCAAATACTATGGCAAATTTTCCTGACTCCCTTTTTACTGTAGCCTGTCTAATTAGTTGTGATGCGATCCTGTTGTGAGGCAAGCCTGAACCGCTGAATATTGGTAACTTTTGTCCTCTAACCAGTACATTTAATCCATCGATAGCGGAAATGCCTGTTTCAATAAACTCAGATGGTGGCTGACGTACAGCAGGGTTTATAGGCACGCCATTTATATCGAGGTAGCTTTCAGGGATTATTGCCGGCGCTCCATCAATTGAATCTCCCATACCGTTAAAGATTCTTCCCATCAGGTCAAGTGACACTGCTAATTTTAGTGTTTCTCCCTTAAATCTTATCTTGCTTCCCAGGAGATCAACTTCGCTAACTCCGCCAAACACCTGTATGATAGTAGCCTCATTGCTTATATCTATTGCCTGGCCAGTCTTTATTTCACCATTACTTAATTGAACATCTACTATCTCGTTGAATTTAACACCAGGGATGCTCTTGGCTATGATAAGAGATCCTTTAGCTTCGTTGATTTCAGTTCCTTCTTTTATATATAGCGAAGAAAAGTTCATGAGATTCCTCCTCTGCGAGCAACAAGGCTTTTATCCATCTCCGTCCATAGTATTTTGATGTGTTGGTCGAAGGTATCGTGAGGCACTTCTTTTAATCTGGAAATCTTATAAACTATGGGAGATGAACGTATTTGCTCAATATCTATACCTGAGGCCAACATTTTCTGAGATAGATCATAGAATTTAATTATAGTTTTTAGCATCAGACCAGCCTTGGTCGGCATACAATAGGTGTCAACTTCATGGTATGCGCTTTGCTGTAGAAAATCCTCTCTTATCATCCTGGAAACAAGCAACAACAATTTATCGCCCACTGGCAAAGATTCTGGTCCAACCAGCCTGACGATTTCTTCAAGTTCGGCTTCCTTTTGTAATATCTTCAATGCATTTTCCCTTGTATCCTCCCAGCCTGGATCAAATTTGTTCCACCAGTCTTTAACCGCATCCACATAAAGACTGTAGCTTGTAAGCCAGCTGATAGCGGGGAAATGTCTTCTATTCGCTAGAGTAACATCCAATGAATATAGAGTATCCACTATCCTGATAGTACTCTGAGTCACTGGTTCACTGAAATCGGCCCCTGGCGGGCTTACAGCACCGGCTATAGTCAGTGACCCTCTTCTCTCAGGATTGCCTATACAGGAAACAACTCCTGCTCGTTCATAAAAAGCAGAAAGCCTGGAACCCATGTATGAAGGAAATCCTTCTTCTCCTGGCATTTCTTCTAATCGGCCTCCCATTTCTCTCATGGCCTCTGCCCATCTGGATGTAGAATCGGCAACCAGCATAATATCAAAACCCATGTCCCTGAAATATTCCCCCATGGTAACTCCAACAAAAATACTGGCTTCGCGGGCTACGACTGGCATATTGGAAGTGTTAGCCAAAAATATCTCTTTCTCTTGCAACAGTTTGCCAGACTTCGCATCCTTTAATTGCCTAAAGCTATGAAGAACATCAGCCATCTCGTTACCTCTCTCACCACAACCAACATAAATATTTATGTCGGTTTGTGCCCAACGAGCTACTTGTTGCAATGCCACAGTCTTCCCTGTTCCAAACCCTCCTGGAATGGCTGCTTTACCTCCGAGAGCTAATGGAAACATGTAATCCATGATTCTCATACCGGTAGTGAGTAATCCTGAAGGATCAAATCGCTTTTTATAGGGTCTTGGTTTCCTTACAGGCCATATTTGCATTAGCTTTAATTCTTTTACTTCACCACCCTTGCATTCCACCCAGGCAACTGGCTCTTCCACAGTATAATCACCTTTGCGTATCTCCTTTATCCTCCCCATAATCCCTATCGGCACCATTATTTTGTGCTCAACAAGGCTTGTTTCAGGTACACTGCCAATAATATCTCCTTCAGTTACTTCATCCCCCTTTTTAACAATGGGAATGAATTGCCATTTCTTATCTCTGGGCAATGCTGGTGCCTTGGCTCCTCTTTTAATAAATGAACCCGTTTCTTTAGACAGGGTAAGCAAGGATTTTTGCAGACCATCATATATAGAGCCAATGAGACCGGGTCCTAATTCAGCACTCAATATTCTACCCAATCCCCTGACTTCCTCTCCTGTTTGTAGACCCAACGTGTCCTCATGCGCCTGAATTATTGCTCTATCACCTTTTAAACCGATTATCTCTCCGACAATGCCTTCTTTGCCTATCTCCACAATTTCGTAAACCAGAGAGCCCTTCATATCCTCGGCGATAATCAAGGGGCCTGAAACTCTCCATATTTTTCCCATGGTATACCCTACCTCCTTATGTAACTCTAGAGCCTCACGTCAAAACCTATCGATTGCTTGATCACCTGTTCGTAGTATCTGGTGATATCTTCATAGTTAGTCCCAAATTTTGATGGAACATCAATAATTAGGGGGATTGATTTCTTCTCTCTCTTACGATGAGACATGAAATCACTGATGTAACTCATATACTCTTCCAGTATTATGATGATGCCTATTCCAGGCTCTGCAATAAATTTAGACAAGGCCTCCCTGACGTTTTCAGCTATGTTCTGGTCTATTTCTTCAATGATATAATATTTACTGATTCCAGCAAGCCTCATTCCGTTAATTAAATCCTCATCACCTATTGCTGCTATCCCTAATCGTATGTTTGACGTTAGCATTAAAATACTAAATACCTCTTTATTTCTTCTATAGATACATTATCGTAAATAGCCCGGAATATTATCCTTAAATTCCGTATTTCAGTTTCTTTAAGTACCAAATACCATGCCATCACTAATGGAGATAACACTGTCGGGGACAGGGTTTCTCTAAGTGACTTGAACTTATATGTCTCAAGAACTTCATCTACTGTTGTGACCCGTTTGGTTTTTTCATAGCTATTTGTCAACTCTTTGGCTATTTGGTAGTATTTGCCGTCTTCCAGACGGCGCGGCATGTCGACTATTTTTACTGCCAACAACTCACGGATAGTTTTATCGGTGATAATATAACCACCTGATATAGTGTAGTCGGCTACCTCTGTACCAATGCCTTCTATAATAGCCCTGGCTACGATTTGTAGATTAGTTAAGTCGATAATTATACCAATTGATTGCGCTAAGGTATCGCCTTCCCTTATTTTATTTGCCATACCCAGCATAACCCTGTAATACTCGCTATCCAGGCGTGCTCCAAGTAGCAACTTGGATTTCGTACTGCCGTCCGGTTCAAATTGCTCTATAATGGGGACATAGTGTGCCAGCCTGCTCCTGGTGAGAAGCTCTATTACATCAGCCACATTTTCTGCACATGAAAGTTCATCCAGTAATTCATTGTCATGAATAATGCCAACAGGAATAATTGGATTTCGATTACTTGTTGATCCAAATGCCTGCAAAGCAGCTTTGATGTTTGCGACATCATATTTTTCTATATATACACTGGATAATTTTTTCATATCATCTGGTATAAATTTGAATGACTCTATTTCTTTCACACAATGTACAAAATAGCGCCACAAAGATTGGTCCAAATCATCAAAATTGTTAAAGGAAACTCCTTCGAGATAGTTCCCTATATCAGTTTCCCTGATAATTGACTGTATATCACGGATGTTAGATATACCTAGCATCCTGCTGAGATGCTTTGAAGCAAAAACATTTGGTTCATCAGCTTTTAAATAAGCGGATATATATGCATATTTTGGATCAAGCAAATTTTTACTCCTACTATGATTGAAAAAGCTCCTTGCTTATCTCAGGCATTATTCTGGGGAGCAGCATCTCCATTCTGGCAGCATAAGTATTGTCAATTCGTAGTTTCCCATCGGTATCCTCGAGGATAAACCCTCCGACGAAATCTCCCTCCTTGAATTCAGTTATCCGGCTATTTAATTCTTTTTCAGCTTGAATGTAGCCTTCTATCCTCTTGGAGTCTCCTTTGGGAACATAGATTCCAACTTTTTCTACTTCTATAGCATTAATAGCTTCTGTAACTAAAGTGATGAATGCCTTTCTGTCCATTGAAGTTTGAGCTAATTTGTTCTTTACCCTATCAATAATTCTACTGACTACTTCGGCTTTTACAGCCACCAAATTTTGGCGCACTTCTATTGAAGCCCGTGAAGAAATTCTGGCTGATTCCTCTTCGGCATCCTGTGATTTTTTCTGTTTCGTTTTCTCCAATTTTAACTGCCGTTCTTTATTAGCCTTTTCTATTTCTAACTTGGCTTCCTCCTTGGCCTTATCTAGTATATCTTGGGCTTCTTTATTTACTTTGTCGATAACAGCTGCGTCTATATTCTCCATTTTGCGATGCTCCTAGAAAAGCCCCAGCATGCTTAGTGCCATTATAGTAAAAACCAACCCCAGAACGCCTAGCAATTCTACAAATACCGCTAACATCATTGTGTTGGTTAGTATCCCTCCCTTAGTCTTTGGCAAGAGTGAGATGCCAGATGCACATACAGCACCCTGATACGCAGCTGAAAATGATTCGGCACATGCGGTTATTACGCCACAAGCAAGCACCGCAAAGCCGCTGCCTCTGGGATCAGCCATGGCTGAAATGTTAGGTACAACTCTTGTTATGATAAGTATTAGAGTTATTAATCCATAAAAAGTCTGTGTCATGGGCAAAGATACCAGAACGATGACATTTTTGAGCTGACCAGGTGTTTCGGACAAGGTCTGCACCGCGCTGGCTCCTGCCCACCCCAAGCCAATTGAAGACCCTGCCAGACCCCCTCCCAACGCTATAGTGCCCCCGAGAATTGCGAGAGCCTCAGGGCTA
>JAUVYX010000182.1 GCA_030602865.1 Dehalococcoidia bacterium
ATTCTGGGAAATGCCGGTTATTACTAATCGGATATGTGGTATTTGCCCGGTAAGCCATCATCTTGCCTCAGCTAAAGCGGGAGATGCCATTCTGGGTATCAAGTTGACGCCAGCGGCGGATAGGCTGCGCAGGCTGATTCATATGGCACAGATTGTGCAATCCCATGCACTTCATTTTTTTTATCTGGCCAGTCCGGACCTGCTGTTTGGCATGGATTCTGACCCGGCTAAACGAAATATTGTGGGTCTTATCGCTGAAATGCCTGAAATTGCTAAGAAAGGCGTTAAGCTACGCTCTTTTGGCCAAAAAATAATTGAGACGCTCGGGGATAAAAGGGTTCATCCTAATGCTGCTATCCCCGGTGGGATGAATAAAGCACTGCCCCCTGCTAAGCGCGATGAAATCATAAGTCAGATAGACGATATTATCGCTGATTGTATATTTGCCGTCGATTTAGTCAAGGATTACTACGTCAAACATGAAAAGGATTTTGCCAGCTTCGCCAATTTCCAAACTGGCTATCTTGGATTAGTAGATGAGAGTGGTAACGTTGAGTATTATGATGGCAAGTTTAGATTAAAGAACAAAGATGGGTCCATTCTTGAAAATAATACCGATCCTGAAGATTACCTATCAGTTATGGAAGAAAGAGTTGAGGATTGGAGTTATCTGAAGTTCCCCTTCTATAAAAAAGCGGGATACCCAGATGGCATATATCGTGTAGGGCCTTTAGCGCGACTTAATGTTGCAGATGGATGTACTACTCCATTGGCTAATAAGGAGTTTAAAATCTTTAAGAGCATGGGCAACAACGGCGTAGTACAGGGGTCGTTATATTATCATCATGCCCGATTGATTGAGATGCTAAATGCCGCTGAGGCTATAAAAGATATTGTGAATAATGACCTTGTCTGCTCAAAGGAAATATGGACTAACTCCAGTATTATCAATGAGGAAGGAATAGGAGTAGTTGAAGCTCCAAGAGGGACTCTTATCCACCATTATTGGGTAGATAAAAGCGGTAAAATACGAAAGGTTAATCTGATTGTAGCTACCGGACACAACAATTTAGCAATGAATCGGGCTGTTGCTGAAGTAGCCCGAGAGTTTATCAAAGATGGAAATGTTACTGAAGGGATACTTAATCGCATTGAGCATGCCATTCGATGTTATGATCCTTGCCTGTCATGTTCTACACATGCCTTGGGGCATATGCCGCTAGAAGTCACTATTTACGATAGTGATAGAGCAGTACGCCAGGTGCTGAGGAGTTAACGTGAGGACACTGGTTCTGGGCATAGGTAATTCAATACTGGGAGATGATGGGGTAGGAGTTATCGTGGCTCAGGAACTGGATGCGAAAATAAGAGATGACAATATTGATGTACTGGATGTCAATATAGATGGTTTAAATTTGTTGGAGATCATCGTTGGATACGACAAACTAATAGTAGTTGATGCAATCATGACTGAAGAAGGAGACATAGGAGAGATATACAGGTTTAAGCCGGAAATGATCTGTGATCCTTCGCGTTCGGCTATTTCACCACACCATTTCAATCTGGTAACCACCATTGATATAGGAGAAAAACTATTTCCTAATGAAATGCCAGGAGAAATTGTTGTATATGCGGTGAAGGTTAACGATGTAACCAGCGTTACTGAAAAGATAACAAAGAAGGTAGAAGCGGCCATACCAAAAGTGGTTAAACTTATCTTGAAAGAACTTTATTCCGAAGAGAAACGAGATTTCTCGGATAGAGATTCCATCTGTATGGCGTAGTAGCTTCGAAAAGGAAAGTCACGCCAGTCTATAAGGAATTTTAATTTAGCTGCTTAAACGGCGGCACTTTTCAAGTAAGGGGATTGGTTGTAGTTACGTTTCTTTGACATCGAGTTCCACTTTGTTCTCTAGTTGAAAGATTTATTGCCCTTTGCTCCATAGCACAGTCCTATATTAATTGAAACGGATGGCAAATATTGGATATCTTTAACAGGGCGAGGCTGGGCAAATGAGCCTGATACGTCTATAGTCTAGATAAGACTGGTTGCTATTTGGTATCCTGTTTATACTTCGTCTTAATTATGTTCGAGGCTCGTCTCAAATCGGCAGGAGAATTGATATTGAAAAAGCTCAGCAGATAGGGGTCGAATCTTATACACTCCTCGCGCTCAACATATCGGATACATAGCTTATCAAGGGTTTGGCTTATCTTCAGATGTTCATGATCTAACTGTGTTTGTATAATATTTGTACAGCGTCTTGAGTAGATTGCGTGCAGTGGCTCAATCTTATCCATTTCCAATCGTGGGACTATGGCATCGAATCCCTGTATCAGGGTTAGCATGTAGCGGAGTAGATTAATGTTTAAAAATGGCATGTCACATCCTACTACAAGGCTGTAGGGGGATTTAGAAGCCAGTAATCCGGTGTATATTCCACCAAGAGGCCCTTTACCAGGATATAGATCAGTGATCACTTCTGTTTTATAGGTGATTATAAAACTAGATTGCTCTTTAGCGGTTATTATCAAGACTTGGTTGCTTATTGGTTCGAGCTGTCCGATGACGTGTTCGATCAGACTTTTGCCACATAGAGACTCCGATAATTTGCAATTTCCAAGGCGGGAACTTTTTCCTCCTGCCAGAACAATTGATGTCAGCATCATTTCAACTTCCGTTAATGAATTTTCTATATTTCTATTCACTTTGCTGTTTCCCCGTCTAGAAAAACAATGCGTCATGGGCAAGGTTTTTTTATTGTCCTGTGTTTGGGGACGCTCAGATCCCTGACTCAACCAGAGACATTTTACACCATTCGCATCATATGATATTCTCGGCAAAGTAAATGGCATTAGTAAGAACGCTGGATTTTACAGTGTATTTCCTCTATAATTGATCGCACTCAGGGGTGTAGCTCAGTTGGTAGAGCAGCGGTCTCCAAAACCGCTTGTCGTGGGTTCGAATCCTGCCGCCCCTGCCATGCCGAGGTGGTGGAATCGGTAGACACGCCATCTTGAGGGGGTGGTGGGCGTAAGCCCGTGGGAGTTCAAGTCTCCCCCTCGGCACCATACAGGAGTTTGTTTAAATTAGAATAGGTGATAAAATTTGGTGTTAAGCGGAAGTAGTTCAGCGGTAGAACGTCTCCTTGCCAAGGAGAAGGTCGCGGGTCCGAATCCCGTCTTCCGCTCCAGTGTTATGTGGCGGCGTAGCCAAGTGGTTAAGGCGGGGGTCTGCAAAACCTCTATGCAGCGGTTCAAATCCGCTCGCCGCCTTTATTGACTTGCCGAGGTGGCGGAATGGTAGACGCGGCGGACTTAAAATCCGCTTCTCGAAAGG
>JAUVYX010000138.1 GCA_030602865.1 Dehalococcoidia bacterium
CAGGTATTTTCCTCTTGCCGCCTTTGCGCCATTGTTTCTACCAATAGCAGGCAGCCGTCCGCCGACAACGATACGACAGCCATGTTTCTTCGCTATGTCCAGCGTGCCATCTTCAGAGACGGCATCTGCTACAATCACTTCATAGTCTTTAAAGCCTTGCAGTTCTATGGAGGATAACAACGCAGGCAAGAAGTTCTCCTCATTCAAGGTGGGGATAATGATGCTGAGCAGACTTTCTTTACGATGTTGGCATTCTGCTATCCGCCTTTGCTCTAACATCTCTGTTGATTTCACCGGCTGCTTTCTAAATCCAGGGTAAAGCATATTTTTAGTTGGGAGCTTCAAGGTATTCCTTTTTCCAGATAGGATTGGTAGCCTCAGCCAGTTCGTTGTGATATTTAATCAGCCCCTTCTTATATTCAGGATCGCTCAATGCCTGGGCGGCCGCTTCATCCATCGGCTCCGGGTGATATTTATCTATAAGCCCTCTCAGCATTTCATAATGGTCCTTGATTGGACAGGTCATTATTATGTTGCCTTTCTCCTCTGGCTTTCTTTCTCGATAGTATTGGTCCTGCCAGTCTCTAATCGCCTGGAAAAATGGTGCTTTCAAGGCATCATTAAGGGTGCCCCCATTCTTGTAGAGCTCATTGATATTTAGTGGAGTATATGGGTTAAAAGCACAGGGGGAAACCTTGCCATTCCAGTCAATATACAGATAGCCACCTTCGGATCTTCCCGCTGAAATGCAGCCGTCAGCAACCGCCCCGGAGTTCCAGAAATCAGCCACAAACAGTTGCCTGTCCTTCACCAATCGCTTATATTGTTTGAACATCTTCACCCTCTGTTCCGGACTAACCATTAGTTCCAGAGAAGTGCTCCTGCCAATCGGCATAAACTGAAACACCCAGCAGTAAACCGCCCCCTGCTTGTCAAAATAGTAATCAAAGGTTTCATCATTGAGAATCCAGTCAGCATTGTTTTTCATGGCGGTAACAGAGATTCCAAAAGGTACTCCTGCCTCACGCAGGTTCTTCATTGCCTGCAGGATTTTCTGGTGAACGCCTTTACCACGGCGAGCATCAGTCTCCTTTTCAAAGCCCTCCACCGAAATAGCCGGGGTGATGTTGCCAACCTCGGCCAGTTTCCTGGCCATCTCCCTGTCAATTAAGGTGCCGTTGGTGTACATTAAGAAATAGTTATCCTGATGCTTCTTAGCAAGGTCGATAAGCGTTTTTCCCTGGCTCTCATATAACGTCGGCTCGCCGCCGGTAATGACGGTAAAACATGAGCCCCAGAGTTCTGTTTTCTCAGTAATTATCCGATTCAGGGTTGCCCAGTCCAGTTTTTCCGAGGTATTTGATGAACTGTTGGCATAACAGCCGGTGCATTTCAGGTTGCAAAATTTGCCGGGACCAATCACCAGGAAACTAGGCGGAGCACAGCCAAATTGCTGCTTGTATTTCTTGATTGTGGATTTCCTTTTCAGGAAGATATTCAGGATCAATGAACTAATCAGTGCCCTGCGAACCTGGGGGGCATTTTTAGCTCCCTGAAAGATCTTGTCCATGGCTGAAATAATCGCTCTGACCATATAGTATTTATCTTCCTGCACCTGACGGGGATAACTATGATCCCTTGACAGCTTTGAATGAATCCTTCTCTCAAAGAGCCTGATAGTTCCCTTTCTGACAACAGAGTTGGCCGCAAGTAATTCCAGCGGTCTGTTCCCGTATTTAAGCAACACATTGCCTGGTGAATATCCTGTCTTCATATTTGACTTATCCCTCCTGTTTTAGTACTCTCGATTCGTTCTCTGAAAATAAAAGACTCACTATCTGACCTGGTATTTTATCCAGCTCAAATTTCTTATTAAGAAATGAGTGTTCCAGGAGCAGCCCGTCCATCATTGCAGTCAACAGAGAGGTCATCAACTTGCTGTCAACTATCCGTGTTAAATTTTTATTTGCAAGCACTTCCTCAACCAGGGGTTGGATGGATATGGTAATCTGGTCTCTTGATTGGATAATGTATTTTCTTATCCGACGATCAGGCGGTGACAATTTCAGAGTCAGGGCTTTAATCAGATTTTTCTCCCTGAAACCAAAATGCAAATAATTCCTGATTAGCTTTTGTAACTTCTTATCGCTCATCTTTTCGTTAAAGGCCTCGGCGATAGACAGCTTCAGAGCAGCTAAAACATCGTCAAGCACCTTCTCGTATATCTCCGTCTTGCCTGTGAAGTGGTAGTAAAGCGCAGGCTTACTGATGTTAAGTTTCCCGGCGATGTCACTCATGGAAACGCCTAAATAGCCATATTCCGAGAAGAGCCGACGGGCTACCGCAATGATATGATCACTGGTGCCCTTAAGAGGGATTCGTCCTTGTGATTCTTTCACCATCTCTACTTCACTATATCTCCAAGTTTTATTTACTTACCGACCGTTAAGTAAATAAAAGCGTATCAGGGCAAGAAAATTTTGTCAAATAGAATATGTCCACTCCCCTGAGAACCTATTCAGCCAGAACGTGGATTTTATGAAGGGATTAATGCAGGAGAGGGAATCAGGCTCTCGACATTAGTGGGGGTTTCACCTTCGTGAGTGAGGCTCCCTTATATAAGTAGAAGGGCGTATTTATATGGGCAGTGGCATATTTGAGAGGGGTTGACCTGGGTTGCAGGTAGTCAGCCTTGCAGGACTATTCTTAACCAAACTCTATGAAGCGATAGCCTTTTCCCAACTCTCTCTCTCTATCCAGAATCGACCTCCAAGAGCCTCAATAAGGCTCTTGCAAATAAAGAGCCCGAGCCCTGTACCGTGGGTTGTCTTGGGTGAGTTAGACTTCACTCTATAAAAGCGATCGAAGATACGCTCCTGGTCTCTTAATGTAATTCCAATGCCTTCATCAACAACTGTGACCACGACCTCATTTCCTGAGCTTGCCCCTTTGATAATAACAGTGCCACCTTCGGGTGAGAATTTAATGGCATTTTCCACAAGATTTGTGAGCACTTCCCCTACTTTTTCGGGATCAGCAAGAATAGAAGGAAATTCGGGTGGAAAATCGACCACTACTCTGTGAATATCTGTTTGTTGTCCCAGCCTCTTTGCTACTTTGTGCGCTTCCTTAGGCAAATCGATTACAAGTTTATTGAAGGTTAAATCCCCTGCCTCAAGCTTGGACGTATAGAGGATTTTTGTTACCAGCTCGCTAAGACGGTCGTTTTCCTCCTCTATGGCTTGTAATTTATCGCTGATTGTCTGCTGACTCCATCCGGCATCAGTTCGAGCCAGGGTGTTAGCGTAGGCCTTGATAATGGAAATGGGTGTTTGGAGTTCATGAGAAAAGGTGGTAAGCAGTATTGTCTCATGTTCTCAAGTTGACGAAGACGGCTAACATCCCGAACATTCACCACCGTGGTCAATAAAGCTCCACTGGACGAAAGCGCTATTGAATAATTCATCCCCACATCAATCTTTTGCCCATCTTTGGTGACAATGACACCATCGAGACTGAAGATGCCTTCGACTCCCCTAGTGATGGGGCACTTAGCTTGGCAAAGCTCTGCGTCCTGGCTGCTCCTCAGCTTTAAGACCTTAAAGCAGTGGCTTCCAATTACCTCTTCCTTTTTCCAGCCAGTAAGCCTTTCCATGCTAGCATTAATGGAAAGTATGCGTCGCTCAGGGTCGATGGCCATGATTCCATCAGCGCTATTTTCTAATATTGCCTCCATATTGTGGCGCTCTTCAGCAAGTTCGGATGCAAGACGAGCATTTTGTAATGATATGGCTACCTGGTTGGCAAAAGCTAATAGCACGTGCTGATCCCTGCTGCTGAAGGACTCTGCCAAACGGGAACGCAACACGTATATCAGCCCGATCATCTTTTCTGCGATCTGAAGTGGCAGGGCAATGATTGGACCTTGT
>JAUVYX010000001.1 GCA_030602865.1 Dehalococcoidia bacterium
CCGATGTATTATCCCCCTATCTCCCTCCTCCCTGTATCGCTTGTATATCCGTCTACTTTGCCGGTAGCTTGTCCTCATTACTTCTGCTGCTTCCCTTATGGTCATTGCCCTATCTCGCACCCTCGACATTATCACCAGACGACAGCGTTCCCTCTGACTCATGGCTAATGCTCCTCCTTCCATTTAGGCACCTCCTTTGGAGTTGCCTATTCTTTATCATGGAGTTTCAACAGGCAACTTTTATTGTATTGTTGCTTACAACTGTTTGTCTGATTTGTATCTCATCTAAAGGAGGGGTATAATAACTGCTACTTTTCATGAAGGCTGGCGGCCGGATTGTATTAATCTGCGTCCGCTATCGACGTGCATTAAAATATATATAACTTGTGAGGGGGACTATGAAATTAGCTGAGAGAATGTCTAGATTGGGAACAGAATCTGCCTTTGAGGTTCTGGCGCGTGCCAGAGCACTTGAAGCAAAGGGAGTTGATGTAGTTCACCTGGAGATTGGTGAGCCTGATTTCGATACCCCCAAGAACATTTGCGACGCAGCCACTGCGGCAATAAACAAAGGCTATACTCATTATACTACCTCTCAAGGGATACCTGAACTGCGTATCGAGATAGCTAAGCAATTGGGGGGCTCTCGCGGTGTTTCCTTCGACCCTGACCGTATTGTAGTGACCACGGGTGCCAAACCAATCATGTTTTATAGCATTCTGGCCCTGCTTGGCGAGGGGGATGAGGCCATACATCAAGATCCCCTCTTTCCTATTTATGAATCAATGATAAATTTCTCAGGTGCCACCGCAGTGCCAATTCCCCTCAGGGAGGAACTCGACTTCCGTATGGATATGGATGAGCTCCGATCTAAAGTAACCTCGCGTACTAAGCTCATCGTAATAAATTCGCCTCAGAATCCCAGTGGAGGAGTTATGGAGGAGGAAGATATACGTGCCCTGGCAGAAATTGCCAGAGAACATGATATTATCGTTTTATCCGATGAGATATACGACCACGTTATGTATGAAGGCAGCAATTATAGTATTGCCAGCCAGCCGGGTATGTTAGATAGGACCATTCTGTTAAATGGCTTTTCCAAGACTTATGCTATGACCGGTTGGCGTATGGGATATGGCTTTTTCCCCCCTGATTTGGTGACTCAAATTGTTCGCTTAGTCACTAACAGCGTCTCCTGTGCCCCGCCTTTCATTCAACAAGCCTGTATAGCAGCGCTTACTGGCCCGCAGGATAGCGTGCCTAAAATGGTGGCGGAGTTTAAAAAGAGACGAGACCTGATAGTGGATGGGCTGAATGAAATCCCCGGAATCAGTTGCCATCGACCAAAGGGCGCCTTCTATGTCTTTCCCAATATCAAGAAACTGGGTATGAGCGCCAATAAGTTCAGCGACTACCTGTTAAACGAAGGTGGCGTGGCTACTCTCTCAGGAACAGCTTTTGGTGCGAATGGTGAAGGTTATCTCAGGCTATCCTATGCCACTTCCCATGAGAACATTAAGAAGGCCCTGGAGAAGATAAAAACGGCTGTTGCCAAGCTATAGGACTGGCATTTCACTGGCTTCTGGAAATCGGTGATAGACAGGGATAAAGGTCTGGTTGCAGATATATACCAGCGCCTGCGTGCTGAGTTTGGTGACCGGAAATGGTGGCCCGGAGATTCGGCTGAAGAAGTGGTGATTGGGGCCATCCTGACACAGAGCGTTTCTTGGAAAAATGTAGAGGTTGCCATCTCCAGACTCAAGGAAAAAGGCTTGCTCTCTCTGCAGGCTATAAACCAGGCTGATGCATCGGATATTGCTCCTTTAATCAGGTCAACCAGGTTCTACAACGAAAAGGCCAGGAAGCTGAAAAACTTCGCCCGCTGGCTGTTTACCAGCTATGGAGGAAGCCTGGACTCGATGTTTTCGCGAGAGCTGTGGGAACTGAGGAAGGAATTGCTTACTGTGAAAGGGCTTGGGGAGGAAACAGTGGATTCTATATTGCTGTATGCGGGGAATAAGAACGTATTTGTCGTTGATGCCTATACCATAAGGATATTATCTCGACTGGGTCTGGCGCAGGAGGGCTGGCGCTATCGAGACTACCAGGGATTCTTCATGAACTACGTGGAGCGTGACCTGAAAGTTTACAATGATTACCATGCCCAGATAGTACGGCTGGGACATCTTTATTGTCGAAAAACCAACCCGCTATGTAAGCAATGCCCCTTGCGTGATCTATGTAACTTTGCTAGCCTGGCCTGATTTTATCGTATAACGTGTTGTTCTGCCCCCTGCTATAGTTTGCCAAGCTCTTCAAGTTGCTTGATTACTCTCAACGATTCGGCAACTCCAGTGGTGCCGCTCATGGATATTTCCACTGCCAGGGTTTCCAGTATCTCCTCTGTGCTGGCGCCAGCATTCAGGGCATGCATAACCTGGGAGATAATACAGTTAACGCAGCCTGCGCGTAGCGCTATGCCCAGCGATATCAGACGTTTTATCTTGAGGCTTAGTGCTCCATCTTTATACACCACGTTTCGTACCCCATCCATGGCGGTGTTAATTTCGGGAAATACCTGCTGGAACTTGTTCAAGATTCGCAACCTGTCCTCATTGAGTTCTAATTGATTTTCCATGTTATCAACCCCCTTTCTTTTCTCCGTACCGTGTTGCGATATTCTATCAGAGGTTACGGAGGAGTGCGAAGCATCGAATGTTGAGGCAAATGATTTCAAGAGTAGATTACCATTTAGCTTATAACTCCTCACAATGATGCAAAGGGTTGCTGGAGCAGTAACGCTAATGTTTTTTGCCATGAAGGAGATACTGGTTTGGTGGGCTTATAGGTTGGGCATAAATTATTGACATTGTAGAAATAATTGACCTAGAATTCCTATGATGGAGCTTGTCCTCGGGTAGTATTT
The DNA here is from genome assembly GCA_030602865.1 of Dehalococcoidia bacterium. The sequence continues at coordinate 2,927 of JAUVYX010000001.1, forward strand.
GCCAGCACGAATAAACAATTGCCTTCCGGCAATAATAAAGGTTCGAAAAGGAGAAAGATATGAAGGAACAGGGTATAAATTGTGTAGCAGTTGCAGGGGCTGGACTTATGGGCTTTGGTATTGGGCTGGATTTCGCTCGCTTTGGTTATGAGGTCAATTTATATAACACTACGAAGGATACCAGCGAACTGGCCATGAAGCGCTCTCGTGAGGCTCTTGATTTAATGGTAGAGACAGAATTGATAACGGCAGACGAGGCATTAGCGGCGTACAAATGCCTGAGACCAACTACCGATCTGGAGGATGTCGTGAAGGGGGCTGATTTCGTGATAGAGTCGGCACCAGAGATACTTTCCTTGAAGCAGGATCTGTTTGCCAGAATTGATATGCTCTGCGATCCTGAAGTTATCCTGGCATCGAATACTTCATTACTCAGGATTACAGTTATTGCTCTTAAGTCAGTACACCAGGAACGTATACTGAGAGCTCATTATTTTTCACCAGCACAGTTCATTCCACTGGTTGAGGTTCATGGTGGTGAGAAAACTGACAGGGAACTGGTGGAGAAAACAGCTAGAATACTGCGAGGCGTGCGTAAGAAGGTAGTAATCTTCGAGTTGGATTTGCCTGGGGCGGTTGGTTCACGAATCCAGGGGGCACAGAACAGGGATATCCAGGCGATGATTGATGAGGGGATATGCGATCCGCATACAATGGATGACATAATAGAATTCGGTTTTGGCCGTCGCCTGGCATTCACCGGTTTCTTCAAGCGACAGGACTTGCTTGGCCTGGATTTTGTACATACCGTAACAACCGCACAAGGAAAGAAACCATGGGGCCCGCTTGAAGAGCATGTTAAGCGAGGTGAGCTTGGCATGAAAAGTGGAAAGGGCTACTACGATTGGCCTGGCGATTCCGCAGAGAAACTGCACAGGAAATTAAATATGGAGCTTATTCGCCTGCTGAAGCAGGATATGAAGAATGGCTCTATCTAAGCCAACAGGTGCCCCATTACAGGCCTTTAACCAATTCTGTACTAGAATATAGAGGTGGGGGAGTCATTCATGGGGCAGGTAGCACTTTTGTCCTGTTTAGCGCGCTATTTTCGTGCAGCCTTATGCCTTCTAACTTTAGCAGTGCAATTTTTTTATCCAGTCCGCCGCCGTAGCCGGTCAGGCTGTTATCTGAGCCGATGACCCGATGACATGGCACTATTATTGCGATTGGATTATGGCCGATTGCCTGTCCTGCCGGTCGGGCAGAATTTGGACGGCCCACAGCCAGTGCTACCTGTTGGTAGGAGTGGGTCTCACCATAGGGGATATGACATAATGCCTGCCATACATTGCACTGGAAAGGCGTTCCCCTGAGGTCGAGTTTCACGGTGAATTGCTGAAGCTTCCCCGCAAAATAATCGTCCAGCTCGGCAGTTGCGATGTCGTTATAACCATTGCCCTGCTGAATTAGCATTCCATTTCTATTCCAATTGACGATTAGGGCTTCTGTCTCTCCCTCACTCGAGATACAGACCATGCCGCGTTGAGAGCTCACCAGTGTATAAGTTCCCAGAGGACTATCATAGCGCTTCAATACAAAGGTCTCTGTCATTGGACATATCATACGGCGGATTAGTAGATTGAGCAAGCGACAGGATATATCATGAACACTCTAGGTACGATGTATGTTCTTTAACTCATTAGTCGATTTCTTGTGAGGCATTTGCAGGTGCTTTGCCAGCTAGATACATAGATGCTACTGCGGCCAGGCTGATGATAGCAGCGATGAGAAATGCGAAGGAGTAATTTCCGGTGGTGTCGAAAATCCAGCCGCCGAATATAGGACCTATCACCATTCCTATGGTTTGTGTGAAGAAGGCCGCTCCGTAAATGCTGGCAAAGTGCCTGTGGCCAAAACGATCGGCCAGTATGGCGGGCAGGATAGGTGCCATGCTACCTATATTTAGTCCAATGAGGCCTGCATAGATATAAAGCATCGTTAAATTAGTGGTTTTCATCAGTATTATAAAGGCGATTACCTGGAGAAGGGTTCCTGCCATGAATACGTATCTCTTGTCGATAATGTCGCCGAGCTTTCCGAATATCAGTCGTCCAGGTATACTGAAAGCGGCGAGCAATCCGACAGCTCCTGCAGCATTTCCCCTATCAATTCCAATATCAACCGCGAAGGCTACCTGGTGTACTATCCCTGTGCCGTAAGCGCAGGCCCATAACATCACTGCAATGGCTATGCTCCAGAATGCCCTGCCTCTTAATGCCTTGCGTAGTGTAAGGCCGCTGTCTAGAGACAGATCCAACTTCGTTTCCTCTATGGCTGTTTGAGCCATTTCATTCTCTCTTGGATTTCTCATGATGATAGCGCTAACAGGGATCCCTAGCAGTGTGATTATGCCAGCCATAAACAGGAAAGCGGTTTGCCAGCCGTATGTGGAGATTAGCCAGCTCGCCAGTGGAGCCATAACAGCACCACCGACACCAATCCCGACAGTGGCTATCCCCAGTGCAGTACTTCTTTTCTGTGTAAACCAGCTCTCTACAACACTCAAATTAGGGATTAGCGCAACACAAGTAGCACCAACAGCTACGATCAGCCCATAGTAAACATATAGCTGCCATAGCTTGTCCATTGTGGAGAGGAGGCAAAATCCAATCCCAGCTATAATGCACCCGGAGATCATTATGGACTTTACGCTTATCTTGCGGAGGAGTCCGCCGATGACCATACCAGTTATTCCCGAGATGAACATGCCGACTGAGAGGGCTGCCGCTGTTTGCGCCCTTGCCCAGCCTGTATCGTTCACTATCGCTTCGAAGAACACAGGGAAGGTATAAAACTGGGTTCCTGTAGAGCAGAACAACAGGATAAACGCCCCAGCTACTACCCACCATCCGTAGTAAGGTTTCTTCATAATATGCAACGGTCTTCTTAAATCAAGTGAAGTATAATAACATCCTCGCGGGTTGTGAAGCTCAACTCAGGAAGGAGAGCTTCGCAACCTAGCTAATATATATCTTTTATATGGTAGCTCTTTAAGGAGGAGGCTGCAAGCCTTGGTGGGTTTATTCCTTCTCAGAGGAAGTATTGCCAGTAAAATATACCACTATCATGGAAGCGAGGCTAAGTGATGCAGCGGTGAGGAATGCAGAGTAGTAGCTCCCGGTGGTGTCGAAAATCCAGCCGCCGAAGATCGGGCCGATTACCATCCCGAGAGTTTGTAGAAAGAACGCAGCTCCATAAATAGTGCCGAAATGCCTCCGGCCAAAGTGTTCGGCAATAAGCCCCGGTAATATCGGGGTCACTGCTCCCAGGTTGAAGCCGATGAGTGCGGCATATAGGTAGAGCATGCCTATGTTTGTAGTTCTCATCAGCACGATAAACGCCACCATCTGGAGCAGTGTTCCCATCATGAAGACATATCTCTTTTGTATGATGTCCCCGAGCCTGCCGAACATAATACGTGCTGGTATGCTGAATCCGCTGAGCAAGCCCACTGCTCCTGCAGCAGCCAGCTTGTCAATCCCAATATCCACGGCAAAGGCCACCTGGTGAATTAACCCGGTACTGTAAGACCAGGCCCATAACATTGCCGCTGCCGCTATCAGCCAGAAAGGCTTTGTCTTCATCGCTTGGCTGAGGGAGGCTCCTGCCAATTCTGGGGGATTGTCCTGTATTACTTTCTCTTGTGTTTTTTTGATGAAAGAATAATTCTTCTCACCGGGGGTCCGCATAATAAAAAAGCTTACAGGGATTCCAACCAGTGCAGTTATGCCTGCCAGGTAAAGGAAAGCGGTTTGCCAGCCATATAGAGCGATAAGTGTTCCGGCTACCGGAGCCATGACAGCACCGCCAGCCCCGACTCCTGCGGAAGCTATCCCGAGGGCGGTACTTTTTTTCTGAGTAAACCATCCTTCCACCGTGGTCATATTGGGTACGATGGATGTACATGCACTGCCGATGGCAACGATTACGCCATAGAATAAATAAAACTGCCATATCTCGGTAACGGTAGAAAGCAGGATATATCCAGTACATGCTACCAGGCTCCCGAAAAGCATAATCTTCCTTACCCCTATCTTGTGGATAAGCATGCCGATAACAGGGGTAATAGATCCGGAAAGCAGGAGTCCAAGAGAGAGGGCACCAGCAGTTTGTGCTCGTGACCATCCCATATCATGCAGCATCGCATCGAAAAAGACAGGGAAGGCATAGATACGACTTCCAGTGGTGCATAGCAGCAGAATAAAGGCTCCGCTTACCACCCACCAGCCATAAAAAATTTTCCTCATTAGTTTAACCAATCATACTATGGTACAAAGGATAACTGAAACCTAGAGACTGGATACACAGGACTGTTGTAGAGATAGGTGATATCACATAGAGCATTTCAAGTTATTAGTTTTTCCTCTGACAGGGTAGGTTGAAATATCGTTCCATGCCATTTTCAAGCACACGGTGTCGCAGGAAGTCATGGCAATGAATACTTTGTATTGCCGTGTTTATGAAATTGTGAAAGTCCCGACTACTTCCTTCCAGGGATATGCATCGCGGTCTGCTTCAGCAAAAGATAGCTTTACTATGTAAAAATGAGATTGTGTGGCCTTGAAGTAGAAGCCTCTTTGTTTTAATTTGCATGCCTTTGTCAGAGAAAGATTATGGCCATTCCTCGCTATAGGAGCGAATATTACTGGGAGGGAAATCCTGATACTGATATTCCTTGAGCACTTCCTCGTTAATTTCCAGTCCAAGCCCCGGAGTAGTAGGCAGGGCGATGTAGCCATTCTCCACTTTAATGGGGTTTACCGATATGGCGTTCCCTGTTGCGGCGAACTGGACGAAATATTCGGTAATCAGGAAGTTGGTCATGGTAGCTGAGACATGGATAGTAGCTGCCAGCGCCATGGTGGTACTGTTGTAATTATGGGGTGAGATAGCTACATAATACGGCTCGGCCATGGCGGCTATCTCCTTTAGTTCCAGTATGCCACCGCAGTTAGCTACATCGGGGTTCAGTATATCGGCGGCCTGTTTCTCCAGTACCTCCCGGAAGGCTGCCTTGGTGTAAAGTGTTTCCCCCGTTACCACCGGCAAATTGATATCTCGTCTTACCTCCGCAAGAGCGTGGATGTTATCTGCAGGGACGGGTTCCTCGTACCAGAATGGATTGAATTGTTCTATCCTTCTGGCAATTCGCGTAGCGTACATGGGAGCCAGTCGCCGATGTACCTCAACCAGGACATCAACATCTTGTCCTACAGCCTCTCTTACCAATCCTACGTTTCTGACAGCGATATCCTCGTCTTCCTTACTTATAAATGAACGCCATGGGCCAGGGAAAGGGTCGAACTTGAGCGCGGTGAATCCTGCTTGCACCGTCTCCTTTGCCCTCCTGACAAGGTCGTCTGTGTCGGTGAGACTGCGATACCAGCCGTTGGCGTATACCCTTATTTTATCCCGGCATGGCCCGCCTAATAGATTATAGACAGGAGTACCGAGTTTCTTCCCGACGATGTCCCACATGGCCTGCTCGATAGCGCTTATCGCACAAAAGATATCCATAGAGCCTCTTCTGCCCGACAAATCGTTATAGGCGATATGCGTGAAATGCTTTATGTGAAAGGGGCTCTTACCGATAATATAGGCACCTATGGTATCAACCAGCTGGGCAATACTTCTTTCTCTAGTGGGTTGGGTGTAGGCTTCTCCCCATCCCACAATCCCCTCGTCGGTCTCCATCTTAACCAGTACCCAGTGTTTACGTTGCCAGTGCTTGTCCATCTCGGCCAACTTCTTTGAACTGTAGGGACAAACCAGAAAGCTCTTAACATTGCTGATTTTCATTTATATCTCCTCATAATAAGCCTATTTGTTAGCCTGTGAACTCCAGATGCTGGCATTCTTTTCCTGTTCTTCTGTGATGGCTTGAAAGGATGCAGGATCGCAGTCGTAGATACGACCTGCCTTCTCTGCAGACTCTCCGTAGACCCACAGCATCTTGAATCCCTTGCTGTTTCCACAGGACCATGCATGGGAATAACCTTTGGGGAGGAATACTCCACATCCCGGTTCCGCCCTCCACCAGCGGCCGTCAAAAAGGGTATATCCGGGAGCTGCTGAACTTTTGTCGATGATAATTAACTCCCAGGTCGTGTGGTGATGTAGTGGGATACGCCAGCCAGTCACATAATCAATAACACCGAAGCTGACTTGCCCTGGTTCGTCTATGTAACAGGTGTTGACTACCTCGCCAACCCGTCCTGCCTCTACCTGTTTCCCTTCGCTAGGGTAGATAATATATGGTTGCTGGTTCATAGCCCGTCCTTTCCAAGTTTTTTTACCTTGTTGAAATTGTCTCAGATAGCGAATTCTAGGACAGAATCGAGGTGTTAGTCAACAGGGTTGGGAGCGCGCTTGGGGAAAATGATCTCCAAGGTGTTTTCTTTCTGTTGCTATAGGTGAAAGTAAAAAGGGGCTGATCTGTGTAAACCAACCCCCTTTGTTATATTTAATTTTGATACTAATTCTGTGTTCTGCTGGCTGAGTAGGCCGCTTACACGAAGCTGAATATCCGCCTGGGGTTATCCACCATCATGGCATGTATCTGTTCCCTGCTGATTCCCTTAGCCAGCATCACCGGCACAACGTTCTCCAGGATATGGGCATAGCCCCAACCGCCATAGGCTCTCCGCTGATGCTTGTTCCAAATATCCTGTGCTATTAATATCTGGTCAAGGTATCCTTTCTCGATAAGCTCGATTATCTCGTTTAGACGTGCCGTATCGTTGGGGAAATCTATCACCCTGATGCCCAGTGGATAGTATCCCTCCCTGCCGAACAGGTCATATTCCAGGCAGCAGCCTGTCTTCGCCAGCTCTATTCGGCTTTCGGGCTTACGCAAGGTTCGTTCTATGTGATCCATTGTGGTGCGGCTGATATCGGCTCCGAGTTCATCGAGTATCCTGATGATTGCCATTGGGGCCTCCTCGCTTTGCCCCGGGTGCACGTTCAGGGTTGCTCCTGTTATCTTCTGTGCACGAGCGGCGGCGCGCAGGGACTTCATCTCATTGTTCGTTATAGGCCATGAAGTGCCGATTTCTCCAATCAAACCTGCATGTATTCCACTATTACCTACGCCCTCTGTGATGTCTCTCACGATTTCCTCTGTGATTTGCTCCTCAGTTTTATCATCCATCTCGGGTCCAAAAGAGGCTGCGATGTAGTAACCTGACCCCATAATAATGTTCAGTCCCGTGGCACGAGAGATGCGCGCCAGTGATTCAGGGTCCCGTCCCAGCCCTATATTGCTCATCTCCACGATTGAGTTACCTCCGGCTATCTTGAAATGCATTGCCTCCTCGATGGCTTCCTGCTCATCGCGCATCAGCACATCGTCAAGGTTCTGGTACAGGTGATAACGAATCCACCACAGTATGTCCAGACTGACCGGACGGTGCGATATCTCTTTATCGGTGGCCTTGGTTTGCTCGGTAAACCATGCCGAGCCATCGCTTACCAGGTGTTCATGGGGAAGGGTGATTCCCAGTTCCTCAGGCTCAATTATTCCCAGAACGGTCTGAATTTTCCCTGCTAGCTTTACTAAGCTCATGCTTACGCCTCCTTCTGTTTTGAATTATTACTTAGTAGTGCCTGAATTTTACTCCCTGGGTATAATTTGCTCAACAAAGCTAATGCTGTATATGCCAATAAAGTTTGGAATACCAGAATACTCAATGCTGAAATCTCTCCATGCCTGCTGTTATGAATTGCCGGAGTTCTCTTTCACGGGTTTATGTACAGCATTAGACACTGACTTGGTGTCGACTAAAGAAGTTTTTAAGGAATCAAGAGGACTACCGCAATTTGAACAGAAGCGATTCCCCGGTAGATTAGGGTGCTTACAGGTATTACAGAGGAACGTTTCAAGCGTTTTCTCCTGGCCGAAATAGAGTTTTATATGTGGCCAGGGAATCTCTATTCCCTCTTCATCAAAGGCTTTTTTAATCCGTTTCCTGATTTCTCCTGTCACTTCCCACTGGGCAAGAGGTTGAGTATCTCCAACTATCTTAATATCAATACCTGAGGCACCGAAGTTTGATACTCTGAGAACCTGCGGGGTCTTTAGTATTTTTGCTTTAAAGTCCCCATCACTTGCCAACGTATCGCAGACTCTATTGATGACCTCTATGACATGATCAAGATTTTCCTGATATGATACCGATATATCAAGGTTAACACGTGACCATCCTTTCGTGTAATTGCTGGCAGTGGTGATTTCTCCATTGGGAATGCTGTGAACCAGTCCATCGAGGTCGCGAAGCGTGGTTCTTCTCAGGTTAATGTCTTCGACCTGTCCGGCTATACCAGCTATCTTTACGACATCTCCCTTGTTGTACTGATCTTCCAGCAAAATGAACAAACCATTGAGGAAGTCTTTTATTAAGTGCTGGGCACCAAAACCTACAGCAATGCCTACTATACCAGCACCAGCAAGGAGGGGAGCGATTGGTACACCGATCTCGTTGAGAATACTGAATGTAGCGATGGTGATAATAATAATACGCAATATCCCCCCGAGCATGTCGGCTAGAGTCTCAGATCGTTTAGCCATCTCTGCCTTGGCTTTGCGCCCTTTCCCCCTTGATTTTACTGAACTTACTACCAACCTTGGCAGTAATGTTTTGAATATGCGGTAGATAATATAGGAAACTAATATGATGACGAGTAGAAAAATACCGTGCTTGATCACCCATTCATTTATCATGTCTGATGTTATGAGTTCATGAACCCCTTGTCGTGAAAGCACAATTACCACCGCTGTGGTGGCAATCAGTACCAGCGTAATTCCTTCAATAGACCGGTGAAGGAGAGAGATTGCCTTTACCATATTTTTATGCAATTTGGGAGATACCCATTTCTCAATGCGTGCCTGTAGAAAAGACCAGCTGAAGATAGAAAAGCAAAGCGTACAAGCAGCTATAATCAGTATCCAGATACTATTGGCGGTGAACCATTGCCATATACCAGTCATGTATCACACCACATCGTATGGTTATAGTATACTATGGCTGTATTAAGACTAGTAGAGCCTATTTGTTCTTGCCTTGTGAACTACCTGTTGAAACGGTTCCTCTACTTCATGTTTTCGTAGAAGGGTCTTGTTATTAGTTCAATGTTAAGATGCCAGCAAAGATGAAACTAATTTGTGGAAAACACATTGCCAGGTTGACCAGTATTATCGTCAACCCATTCCTGGTTAATGCTACCTTGGTATTGATAATATCGTTTAAGAGCGCTGACAGCACTGCTGAAGGAGTCAGGTGGTTTTTAATATCGGTGGCTGTCAGCACAGTTCCTATCTTTATCATTGTGCTCTTTCTGGTCAGGCATAATAGGGTTGATAGCCTCTTTATCAATGTACGTACCCAGAGGGATAAAGTATATGTTTTGTCATCAGTACTGATGGGAATCGGTTGTGCCGTTTTATTCTTTTTAAAGGCGCCGGTTATGCTGATAGCTTTATTTGTAGCTATTTTATTAACAGGGCTGGCGTTTGCCGGTGTTAATCGCTGGTGGAAGATAAGCATTCATGTCGCCTCTATCGCTGCGGCGGTTACGGCACTGGTCATTATCTATGGAGTAGTTGTTGCATGGACTATTTTACTGGTTCCCCTGGTCGCCTGGGCCAGGGTGGAAATGGAGCATCACTCTCTAGCCCAGGTGCTGGCTGGAGGACTGTTATCCAGCTTTATTCTATTGCTGGTTTTTCTCTATTTTAACCTGGTCTAGCTGGAGGAGAGGGAAAGCGATTGCCCCTGGAGCTTCTTGTTATATAGAAAAACTTTATTTCTGTCTGCCTGTTTTGCCTTATAGAGTGCTGAGTCAGCGGCCTCTATCAGCCTACCTTCCTTGTCTGCATCTGTGGGGAAGGTTGCCACCCCGATGCTGATGGTTAGCTGATTGTTAGGCTGGCTTTCCTTTTCTCCTTCAATATCTTCTCTCTCAATTAGCCTCCGCAATCTTTCCGCAATCAGTAGAGCCTCCTTCTGGTTGGCGTTGGGGAGAAGAACGGCAAATTCCTCTCCTCCATAACGGTATACATGATCCAGTGGTCGCAGATTAGATATCAGCGTCGTGGACACCTTTTTGAGTGCAATGTCGCCCTTCGGATGTCCATGGAAATCGTTGTAGTTCTTGAACCAGTCTATGTCCATCATCAGCATGGATAAGGGCTTTTTACATTGTTTAGCGTTGGCTATTTCGGCTACGATATCTACATCGAATTTACGTCTATTGAAGCACTCGGTCAATCCATCCCGTACGGAGATATCCAAAATCTGCGAATACAGGAACGATCGTTCTATGGCGATAGAAACTTCATTTGCCAGCAGTTTTGTCAGTTCTATATCATCTTCATCGAAGGCATTTTTCTTTAAAGAATCAAGGTGAATAATTCCATGAACCTCATTATTTGCCATGATAGGGGTGCAGATCAGGGATTGCATGGAGCATCCTTTAGGGAGACAACTGGTGGCAGTACTGTTCAAGACATCATTGGTGGAGATGTATTTCTTGGTCTGTACTATATACTTTATAGCAAGCATGTCTAAATCGAAATTCAACTTCTCTGATGTCTTTGGGAACCCAGTTTCAGCCAGGATTTCTACCTTATTGTTTTTAATAAGCAGGATGGCACACATGTCACAGTTCACTATTTCTACGAGTTCCCTGACCAGTATACGTGAAATCTCCTCCAGCCTCAGATTTGTACCGATGCTGTGGTGAATCCTGGTGATAGCCTTCAATCTTTTAAGTTCTTTCTCTGTTGCTCTATCCTGCAATCATTACTCCATTCAGGGGTTATCTGTGTGAGAACTTTACCTGTTAACACACTCGGGACTATATTTTGGTTGATATATATCATATCCTAACTAAACATATAATATCCTATATTATATATATCATATCATCCACAATTTGCAAAGGATCGGGGATGTAGGCTATTTCTTGTGATTTAGATATAAGGTATACTAACGAACGGCAGAATTTCATTTATCTGCTGGTACATGTGTGAACAAACAAAATACTGTGATCAGAGGAGGTAAGTTATGGCAAGAACACAATCGGGAGTGATAGAGCAAGAGGCATTAAGGATGATTGCGACACTTATGGCGTCGAGTGCCAGGACAGCCCCAAAGGCAAGAGGGGTTGATGATGTGCAGACAATGGTGCTTGATGGGGAAGACCTGGAAACGCTGGCAGTCGCTATGGAAGAACAGGGGAAAGAGCATTCAGAACCGCTTCCTGCCTCGTTTCTCAGAGATGCGAATAACGTCAGGAAATCAGGATGCGTGGTGTTGATCGGTTGTAAAGGCATGCCAAAGGGATTTCCTGGCGCCAGCGACAAAGCTTTGAACTGCGGAGCTTGCGGATATAAGAGCTGTGAACAGATGGAAAAGGCTCGATTGAGGCAGGGAACAGATTTTGGCGGCCCGATATGTGCTATACAATCGATAGATTTGGGTATCGCGGTAGGCTCCGCGGCCAAGATGGCCATGGAGCTGAATGCTGACAACCGTATTATGTATACCATCGGTGCGGCAGCAATGAGGTTGAAGCTCATGGATTCGGACATTATCATGGGCATTCCCATATCTATCTCTGGAAAGAGTCCATTTTTTGACAGGAAAGCTTAGGGTTTTTTTACTCACTGACCAAGATACGAGAGTAATTAACATAAAGAATTAGCAACTTAGGAAAAGGAGTGAGCTATGTTTTACAACAACCAACTTTCTGCCAGGGAAAGTGGGAAAGCAGTAGCTGTCCTGGTCTCCCTATCCCCATCTGAAGCGAAACGACTGATTGCCATGGCAGTGGCAACATTGCCAGAGGTAAAGCAAGCCCTGGAGAGAGGACTGGTGATTATTGCTCGTGGTAGTACCAATGCCTTTGTGGCAGAGGAAATCATGGGCATCTCCATAGAGAAGAAGGCTGATGAGTATTGCCGTGGCTTTATAGTTGATGGCGAGCTGCACGCTAACAGGAAGCGCCATACTGAGCGTAGTATTGGGTATGATTTTGTATTGCGACGAGGCAAGCTGGAAGAGGTAGATTTCCAGGAAGTGCTGAAGGATTTCACTGCGGATGATGTATTCATAAAAGGGGCTAACGCTGTTGATAGCGCTGGTGAGGCTGGCGTTCTGGCAGCGGGTGCCGCGGCTGGCACCATCGGTAAAGCCATGCCATCAGTTAGCTTTGCTGCTGCTCATCTCATCGTGCCGGTGGGATTGGAGAAGCTGGTTCCCTCAGTGGCTAAAGCCTCCAGAAGCTGTGGCGTTTATCATTTCAAGTACAGCACTGGCCTCCCCTGTGCTCTTATCCCCATGATAAACGCCACAGTGGTCACCGAGATCCAGGCCTTTGAAGTTCTGGCTGGCGTCGGTGCTACACATGTTGCCTCAGGAGGAATTGGAGGCTCTGAAGGGACGGTGGTGCTCTCTTTGGAGGGAAGCGAAACTGCTATAGAGAAGGCTTTTGAGCTTGTTAGAGCAATCAAGGGTGAATCAGCAATAGACCATCCATCGGTGACGACCCCGCTTGCTGCCAGCCTGGACTATGATCCGGTAGCCCTGCGTAATACCCTTTACTGATTACACTAGGCTGCCATGCGACCAGGATTATAGCCATTGAAAACGGATTGAGTCAGGAGCCGTTCACCCTGCGAGATTAAGCTTTCTTTATCAGGCGTTGCCAGTCCCTGGTCACGGTGATCTGTATTTCTTCTATATCCTCATCGGCCAAGTGGGAGAATCTCTTCTGCAGATTGATATATTGCCGTACAGGTAAAAGCTTTGAGTGAGGGGCGGGCCTGTTTATGGTGGTTTTAAGACCCTCACTGATTTCGTAAAGTGGAAATACGCCGCTCAGAACAGCCTGTCGCCCCAGTTCTACGGTCAGGTTAGCAGGGAAGCCCCAGCCAGGGGGGCAGGGACAAAGCAGGTCAATATATTTTAGACCTCCTTTGATACGCTTGGCTTTCTTTATCTTCCTTTCCAGGTCTATAGGATAGGATATGCAGGCGGTAGCGGCATAAGGAATTCGATGTGCTGCCAGTATTTCTACAATGTTCTTCTTGCTTTGGGCTTTGGGTTTGGGTATCGGAGTTGTGGTGGTCCATGCACCCCAGGGGGTTGATCCCGACCTCTGGATGCCGGTGTTCATGTAAGCCTCATTGTTGAGACAAATATATAATATATCATCTCCCCTTTCAGCAGCCCCTGACAGGGAAGCGAGTCCTATATCATAGGTACTGCCGTCACCGGCACATACCAGCACATTCGTCCCTTCGATTTCCATGATTTCCAGGGCTTTGCTTATGCCAGCGGCGGTTGAAGCAGCAGCTTCGAAATTGCAATGCACTGCTGGTATTTTGTATGCGGTATGGGGCCATATTCCGCCGATTACGCTGCTGCACCCTGCAGGGATAACACAATAAGTTTTTTCTCCCATGGCCCGTAATACATGCCTCCAGGCTATTGCTTCTGCGCAGCCAGCGCAGGCTGAATGCCCCCAATATAAGAATTCATCTTTGGGGAATTGCTTTATTATTTCAATATCCTGGTAAGGACTTTCCTCCTGTTCAGTTCTTTCGATTTCCCTTGGAAGCCAGAACACAGTTCTCTCAGGACTCTTGTGCTCAAGTGTATGTTTCAGTGCTTCCCTGATGGTGTCAACAGTGACATCTACTCCACCCAACCCTGCCACAAAGCCAAATACCTGTGGTCTTTCCTCGAGCGGATAAAGGGCTGCTTTTAGCTCCTGGAAGAAAATGCCTTCGCTTCCAAGGGAGAGGTTACGGTCGATTACCGCCACTTTCCCTACCCCTTTCAAAGCTTCTCGTAATTCCTTGGTGGGGAAAGGGCGAAATAATCTGAGCTTCAACAGTCCAACGTCTTTGAATGAAGGGTCTTTTGTCAGCAGGTGTCGGGCAGTGCTGGTGATGGTCCCAGTGGTTACCAGTACGGTTGAGGGACTTTCCCAGTGAAATTTTTCTATCAGTCCATAGTTTCGGTTAAAAGCGTTTCCGTATGCTATTCCAACCTCTTTAACTACTTCCATTGCTTTTTCCATTGCCTTCTGGGCATCAATTTTCATATGGAAAAAGTCTCGAGGCAGGGTGACTCCACCAAATGTCTGTGGATTTTTAATATCAAACACTTGTATTGGCTTCAGTGGAGGCAAGAATTCGTCAACCATGGCTTGTTCTGGTACTTCCACCGGCTCGCTGGAATGAGAGAGAATAAAACCCTCGGTCACCACCATTACAGGCAGGCGTATAAGGGGATCCTCGGCAATTTTAAAAGCCATTATGACGGTATCGAGGGTTTCCTGTACGTTTTCCGTATAAAGTTGCAGCCAGCCAGTATCTCGTTGTGAGAGGCTATCAAGTTGATCTGTCCAGATATTCCAGGGGAGTCCTATGGATCGATTAGTATTCACAAATACGATTGGTCTTCTCATGGATGATGCGCAGTGCAGCATCTCATGCATCAGCGCTGTCCCATGCGAGGCAGAGGAGGTAAAAACTCTTGCCCCTGCATAGCTGGCGCCAATACAAGCTGCCATTGCAGAATGTTCTGACTCAACAGGGATATATTGTGCATTCAAAGCCCCGCTTGCACAGTATTCAGCCAGTAATTCAGAGATCTGTGTAGCAGGAGTAATTTCATATTCAGGCAAGACCTGAGGGCGGGAGAGCAGCGCTGCCCTGGCAGCGGCCTCATTACCACTCATTAACTCTTTCTGTGCCATCTTATAGTTCCTTTCCAATGGGGTTTTATTATTAATCAGTCTGGCTTGTATTCCCTCTCCATTGTAATAGCTTTTCTGGAACAAACCTCGACGCAAATACCGCAACCTTTACAGTATTCATAGAGAATCTTATAATACCCATCGGTGTCCAATTCAATAGAGGTGTCAGGGCAATAAGTCCAGCATAAACTGCACTTATTGCATCTGTTTCTATTCATTACTGGCCTCTCAGCCCTCCAGTCCCCTGTTTTATTGTGTAAAGTGCTCAGGTGGCTGAGAGCGATGTACGGTTCATGTCCTTCCATCTTCATTACTCCTGCGCTGCCACTTTGTTATAAGCCTCTCGGGCGCTTGCCACATTTTTCTCGTCCGCCTTAAATTTGTCCCTGATAACGGTAGCTATCGATTCAAAGGGAAGTTTCATCACTCTGGTTACTGCCCCTACCATCGTGGTATTGACAATCGGGGCGCTTAAAGACCCTATTCTATGCCTCATGGCGATTCTGGTGGCATCCACGGTGGTTATTTTAAATGAGCCAAGCCCTTGAAATTCCCCGGCTGTCTTTGGACTGTTGATAATTAATTGACCCCCTGGTTTAAGCCC
>JAUVYX010000226.1 GCA_030602865.1 Dehalococcoidia bacterium
GGTAGTTAGGCTTCATGCCTCCAGTGGTACTACGGGAAAACCCGTAGTAGCTCCATACACTGCCGGTGATATAAACATGTGGGCGGAGGTCATGGCCAGGACTTTATCCTCCGCAGGGATGACCAAAAATGACGTAATGCAGAATGCCTATGGCTACGGACTTTTCACCGGCGGACTCGGTTTCCACTATGGAGGGGAAAGACTCGGAGCAACGGTCATCCCTACCGCTGCTGGCAATACCAAAAGGCAAATCATGCTCATGGAAGACCTGGGTACTACGGTCATTACATGCACCCCTTCTTACTCACTCACCATCGCCGAAACAGCTCTGGAAATGGGGGTAGACCTTAAGTCCTCTAAACTAAGGCTGGGAGTACTGGGAGCCGAGCCATGGTCAGAACAGATGAGACAGGAAATAGAAGCCAAGCTACCAATACAAGCGATAGACATATACGGGCTTACTGAAATGGTAGGACCCGGAGTTTCCGTAGAATGCCCCCACAAGTGTGGTATGCACATCTTCGAGGATAATTTCCTCGCTGAGATAATTGACCCTGTAACAGGAGAACAACTTCCTTATGGAGAGAAGGGAGAACTGGTGCTGACTACCCTCACCAAGGAGGCGCTACCCATTATACGCTTCCGGACCAAAGATATTACCTCGTTGAACCCTGAACCGTGTAAGTGTGGAAGAACACTGGTGCGGATGTCTAAAATAACCGGTAGAACAGATGATATGCTGATTATTCGTGGTGTTAATGTCTTTCCATCTCAGATAGAGAGTGTTCTGCTCGAGGTTGAAGGGGTTGAGCCGCATTATATAATCGTAGTCGATCGTAAACGGCACATGGACTCACTGGAAATTCAGGTCGAGGTATCCGAAGCCGTATTCTCCGACGAAGCGCGTAAAATGGAAGAGCTGGAAAAGAGGTTGAAGGAAGAACTGGAGAGTATATTGAGCATCAGTACTGTTATCAAGCTGGTAGAGCCAAAATCCATCCCACGAACTGAAGGAAAAGCCAAGAGAGTTTATGACCACCGGGAACTCTAACCATGAATAGGAGAGTAAGATAAAAATGAAAATAAAACAGATTTCTGTCTTTATAGAAAACCAGCCGGGCAGGCTGGTAGCTATACTGGATGCGCTAAAGGCGAAGAATATTAACATGCTCGCTCTTTTCGTATCTGATACCACCGATTTCGGGATAGTCCGTATGATTCTCTCCGACACGGCGCTGGGTATAGCGGCATTAAGAGAAGCTAATTTCGCAGTAAAGGAGACTGTTGTTCTGCGACAAGAAATACCTGATATTCCGGGTGGTCTCCTCGAGACAATTGCCAGGCCCTTAACTGAGGCAGGGATAAACCTTGAATATTTTTACGCTTTCCTAGACACTACTCCCGGTAAAGCCACCATTGTCCTTAAAGTGTCTGACCCAGATAAGGCTGAAGAAGTACTAAGCAGGTAATTATTATTTATCCGGTGAAACAGGGATGGTAGTGCCGGTAGCCCGGGCAATCAGCTTACCATGCTGATTGGTAACAGTTATTTCAGATATACCTACCCGCCGTCCGCTTTTTATTACCCTGCATTCAGCCGTAAGCGTATCGTGTATTGCGGCGCCACTGACAAAGTGGATATTAAACTGGGTTGCTACACTGGGGTAGGCGAGAGAATTAGAAGCGTAAGCGAATGCCTGGTCGGCGATAGACGTAATAATGCCACCGAATATATATCCGTTAAAATTCTGATATTCAGGCAAAAGCTGCATGGTCACTTTGGCATAGCCCGATTTAAGCTCGACAACCCGCATATTCAGAAATGAGGCAACTGGTTCTGCCTTCATTTTCTCAGTCAAGGCCTGCACATTTTTATCTACACTATTATCCTGCTCGTCTTTATTCATAATAAATTCCTATCTTGTATCTATTATACAACTGTGAAAATGATATTTCACCCCATCCTATTTATGTTTTTCAACGGGAATAGGATGTATTCAAGATGTATTTAAGAGGAGGAATGGAGAATGTATTGACGAAAATCTAGCCTGATTTGTATTTTTGGGCTATTTTACTGAAACCTTCCAGTGAACCTTCCAGAGTGCTATCGCTAACGCAGTAAGAGAGACGGAAATATCCCGGATAACCGAATCCGCTGCCCGGTACCGTCAGTACTCTATGCTGGGTAAGTTCTCTGACAAAAGCAACATCATCCTTCAAGGGGGATTCAGGGAATATATAGAATGCACCCTGAGGCTTCATAATCTTGTAGCCAATACTTGTCAGATTATCACATATAAGGTCTCTCTTATGTTGATACTCATCTATCGATACGGTGACCCCCTGCAAGGCACGTATTACATGCTGCATTAGAGCCGGCGCATTTACGTATCCCAGTACACGATTGCAGAATATAAGACCGGCTATTATTTCGTCATGCTGCTCCAATTCAGGGTGTACGGCAATATATCCAATTCGCTCTCCAGGCAGGGCCAGGTCCTTGGAGTAAGAATTAACTACAATACCTTGTTTGTAATGGGACCAGATGTGTGGGCACTTTATCCCTCCATATACTATATAACGATAAGCTTCATCACTGATGAGTGATATCGGCGTGCCGAATTCCAGGGATTTTTCCTCCAGTAACTTACCAAGAGCCTCAATAAAATCGTTGCTATAAACAGCTCCGGTAGGATTGTTTGGTGAATTAATTATTACTGCCTTAGTTTTTGAATTGATAGCATTTTCAAGCTCACTGAGCCGCGGTACAAAATGCTCATCAGTGGATACAACATTAACAACCCCATTGTGGTTATGAATGTAGTGGATGTATTCCGGGAAAAATGGAGAGAAAATAACCAC
>JAUVYX010000090.1 GCA_030602865.1 Dehalococcoidia bacterium
GTACCTCCCTTTTTCGCCTCAGCCTCGTACTTCGCCGCCAGAGCGTCTATCTCCTCCTCGCTGGGGACCCACATGGGGGCGGCTCCCGTTGTCTCCTCCCCAGTAATCTCTACAATCCCTTCTTTGTAAATATTTCCCGTGGCAGTAACATCACCATCTACTTCTACACTACTAAGAAGCAACAAACCCCCCTTCAGCGTGATATCCCCATTGGCACGGATATTGCCCTCCCCTCCAGTCGGTGATGATGTAATAGTTGAAGATTCATCAATAGTTATATCGCCATTGGTAGTGGCGATAGCATATTGGAAGAGGGGAAAAGCTTTGCTTATTATGGAGACATACGATTCAATAGTGGTACTAGTGCCGTCATCGCTGGTAGCTGTAGAGGTAACTTTCCATATTTCAAATGTTTTGGCTGAAGTAATAATCCCGACATCAGACGAGCCGCCCACGAACCAGCTAAAGTGAAAGTCGGGAACTTCTTCAGGCGTGAAGTGAAATGTCAGCGACCTGGTAAAGACACCACTTTGCTTACCAAACTCTGGCTTGTTTCCGCCTGTCCATGCCCAGATAAAGGCAGTGCCTCCTTTATAGTCCTTTTCCTCAAAGCTGTAATTCGGGTAATCATCGGTCATGCCAGAAGCTGAATTTATTACATACTCATAATCTCCTTGCAGCCATGCCCCAACCCCAGTGAGGAATTTCTTATTCGCGTTTCCGCTGTAGGTTACGGTAATCGTATATGTGCCTGCCCCCACTTCCTCCTCAACTACTGTCCAATCACTGTGAACACCGGAATAATGATTTTGCAACAACTCATACAGAAAACCTTCGACGTCCTCTTCCAGCACAATCTCAACCACCACCTGTTTGTCATTTACTATGAGTTGATTTGGAGTAGTGATTTGCTCATTTTTTATTTGCCATATTGCATCCTCCACCCCTGCATCGGCGGCGTAGAGTTCGAGCGTATCCGTTTCGATTACCTGTTGATGTTTCAGGCTGGTGGCAGTATAGTTTAGAGTGGGTGTGAGGACGATGCCGCCAAGGGCCAGCACGATGAGGACCAGTATCAGAATCTGGCCATTCTGCTTTTTGTTTATTTCTTTCACTGCTCGTTTCAGTCTTTTCAACATAGCTACTCCTGTAGCAAGCTTAACATAACAGTCGGACTTCGTATAATTTTTATAGCTATTTAAAATAGCCAGTTAGTACCAGATTGTATGAGAAAATAGTACTTCTTTCCGAATTTTACCATTTATTTTACCAATCAGTCCGTAGGGCGTGGCTTAATCTTGAATGTTCTCGTTTCTATTTCATCAACTGCTGTAGCCGTAATTGTTACACTTAGAATGTTTGTGACATCATCCCAAGAGCATTCAGTAACATCAGCCTCTTTAGACCTTATGTATTGGGCAATTATTGTTTGCATTGTACCACTGTTATCTGTCTCGCTCCTATTAAGTTTGTTAAGACCATCTGGCATGCTTTCAAAACTATAACTAATTGTGTGCAATTCACTATCATCCAAATCCGTCCGTGTAAATTCAAGAAACATTAGTTCACCTGGAGTGTTATTTATAGCAACAGTCTGAGCTGTCAAGGCATCGCGGCTAATCCAATGGACGGCGTTGCGCACCTGGTTTATGGCGGTATTGCTGTCGTTGCTCATGGAGGGTATGGTAATCATGCTGTGTGCGGTCATGGTGACGGCGACGCCAATAGCGCTGGCTATGGCGAGGGCTATTATCAACTCTATCAGAGTGAAGCCTTTTTGGCTTCTATGTAGTTTACCTAGCATTGAATATTTCCTCTTTTAAAATCCTCGAGATTGCTTTGTAAGGATGTTCTGAGCAAGATTCTTCGGTCGCTTCTCTCCCTCAGAATGACAAAAAAGGGAAGGGCTTGCAACCAAAAAATGGTCATTGGTTTACCTTGTAGTCCTCTAATGTGAAGACTACATCTCCCGTACAACCTTCATTATGGTAAACTGTTATTGTTATATTGCGAATACCTTCATCCTCGCTGGTTGTACCATCAATCTGCTCCGACTCAGCCCTGATGCAGTACCCACTGTAATCACTGGAAAGCGGCGGAGGGTCTTCTTCCCATGGTGGGTCTGTAGAATAACTGTGTGAAGAAGTGGTAACCGTATAGGCCCAGCCGGCGACATCTGAATACTCCTGGCTTTTAACATATTCCATTTGGCCCTGCGCCAGGGCGAGGGCTGTTGAGCCCTCATCGCTGATAACGACGGCATTCAGGGATGTGGACAGCCCGTTTAGAAAAGCAGCAGCTACCAGGCCAAGAATGGCAAGAGCTATGAGCACCTCTACCAAACCTACTCCCCTGGAATTGCCTATGAAGAGCTTTGTTAGTTTATTAGTTAGCTGTATGTTTTTCATTTCCAAACATTTTAATAATAATCGATTTATCAATACCTGGTTACCGCAGCAAGTTTTCTTTTAGCTTTTACCTCTGGTTATGATACTTTTGCTGCTATCACATCCTGATATAATGTATCCGGGCATATATCAATTCCACCAGGCCACGTCAGAGTATGACTTTGCGGGTCGATAAAGACCCTGCCAAACTGCTCAGGATCATTCCATAGTGCAAAGACTCCCTTGCCGACCAGGTTCGAGAGGTTTACTTTGCCCTCTATACCATCCGAGAAATGAATCCACACCCTATATTGGGTGAGTGCTTTTACGTCAACGATTCGGTGCATAGCTCCTCCTATTTCAGCGGTTCAATTTTATTCAATGCCTCGTGTGACATTGCCTGTGACCACACATAACTAAGCTCTTCCTGGTGAAGGCTAGCCCACTCAATCACCAGTCCCAGGGCTCGTGGACTGAGCCTGCCAGATAAGATGGACAAATTTTCAATCATTATTAGTGTTTCATCGTCTCCTGATATGGCGTGGAAATGCGGAGGCATATGCTCGCGATAGTAGATGTAGATAGAGATACCGAAGAACTCAGAAATCTTTGGCATTATATCGACCCGAATATAGAGTACATGCTGGAAATTAAGGCTACGGCGACAAATCCGACTACCAGCCCGATGAACACTGTCATGGTGGGCGTAATCATAGAAATCATCGTCTTTGTTTTGTCATCTGCTTCTGTCTCGTAACTTTCTGCTACCGTGGTAAGAGTAAGGTCCAGGTTTCCTGTTTCCTCGCCAACAGCGGTCATTTGAACCATTAGAGGAAGGAAGAGCGGATTCTGTGACATTGGACGAGACAGGCCTGCTCCTGCAATCATGCTTTGTTGAACATCAACCAGTGCCTTTTCCATTGCCTTATTATTGGTTCCCTGAACAATCAAGGTCATTATTTCATGCAGTGGCAGACCACTGCCGTATAACAGCGATATGCTTCTGCAAGCACGGGAGAGCTCATTTAGCAGGTTGATTCTACCCAGTACGGGCATGACGAGTGACAGTTTCCCCCATCTGAGTTTGCCGTCGGGAGTTTTTGTGTAGATAAATCCCACGACTGGAATAGCTGCTATAATTCCCATTGTCAGTTAGCCATATTTCTCGAACCACTCTGTGAAACCGATAAGCATCCTGGTAGCCAGAGGCAGTTCAACGTCAAATGCCTTGTATAATCCCGTGAATGAAGGCAAGACGAAAAGCGCCAGTATAGCAATAACTCCAAAGGCGACGATAAGGAGTATAACAGGGTAAATCAGGGCATTCTTGATGCCCTTCTGCGTTGTAGTCACCCTTTCCATGTAATTGGCAGCTCGTCTCAATACCGTTTCCAGATTGCCGGTTTTCTCGCCTACAGAGACCAGCCGGGAATAGACTTTGGGAAATGCTGCTGGATGCTTTGCCATTGCTTCAGCCAGGGGCATTCCACCACGCACGTCTGAAGTTACAGTAGCAAGTATTTTCTTCAATGCGCGGTTGGTGGACTGGGCTTGCAGCAGTTCCAGAGAGGTAATCGCATCGGTGCCTGATTCCAGCAGCAATGCCAGCTGTCGGGTGAACATAATTATTTCTGTTGCTTTTACGCGGTTAAACTGGTCACTGAGCTTCGAGCTATCAAAGAAAGGCGTATACTCTTTGAGCCTGAGTACGCGATAGCCGTTATCTGTTAACGAACTGGCGGCAGCTTCTTCACCGTCAGCGGTTAGCTTGCCCTTAACAATCCGCTTATCTGCAGTATAGGCTACGTAGGAATATTCCATCGTATCAGCTACTCAATAAAGTATGCATTGCGCAGCACCTCGGATGGAGTAGTTATACCAGCTTCAACCTTTGCCATACCATCTTTGATCATGGGTATCATTCCATCTTCGAGCGCTTGCTGCCGTACTTCGTTGGTACTGGCTCCCTTTAGTATTTTCGTTCTCATTGTATCGCTTACAGGTAATATTTCAAAAAGACCTGTTCTGCCCTGGTATCCTGAATAAGAGCACAACTCACATCCTTTACCATAGAGGAATTTGCTTTGCCCTTTACCTGTTTCCTGTTCATAGGCTATCTGCTCCAATAAAGGGGCCTCCTTATAATCACAGCAGTTGCTGCAGATACGGCGTACCATCCGTTGGGCTACGACACCGATAACTCCAGAGGAAACCAGGAAGGGTTCTATACCCAGGTCTAGGAGGCGAAAAAGAACGCCGATAGCATCATTTGCATGAATCGAGGAAAGCACCAGGTGTCCGGTTAAGGCTGATTGAATCGCTATTTTTGCTGTTTCAGCATCCCTTATCTCCCCTACCAGTATGATGTCAGGGTCGAGACGCAGGATAGAGCGTAGCCCACTGGCAAAGGTTAGCCCTGCCTTGGGGTTGATTTGAATTTGATTTATGCTTCCGAAGCGGTATTCCACTGGATCTTCGATGGTGATGATATTACGTGTTACCCTGTCCAACTGGTTTACTGAGGCATATAGAGTGGTTGTCTTGCCTGACCCGGTAGGACCACTTATTAAAATCATGCCGAATGGCACCTTGAGCATGGCTTGATATTTTGTCAGAGATTTGGGGGAGAATCCCAGGCTTGCCAGGTCTATAATGGCAAGCGATTTATCCAGCAGGCGCATCACTGTCATCTCGCCGTGTACGGTAGGGGT
>JAUVYX010000121.1 GCA_030602865.1 Dehalococcoidia bacterium
CTGCATAAGCCCTTCAGTATCCGCCTCCACTTTAAGTATAATTGCTGTTCGCTCCAAAATCGTTAATATGGCCCGCTCATCATAAAAATCAAGATGGTAAGTTACCCCAAACCTATCTCGAAGTGGTGGACTGATTAAAGCAAATCGCGTAGTTGCCCCAATTAAGGTAAAATGCGGTAAACTTAACTGCAGACTTCTGGCTGCTGGCCCCTTTCCCAAGAAGATATCGAAAAGAAAATCCTCCATGGCGGGATAAAGTTTTTCCTCTACCGTATGACTTAACCGAAGAATCTCGTCGATAAAAAGGACATCCCCTTTGTGCAAATTTGAAAGAAGTGCTGCTAAATCTCCAGGACGCTCAATCGCTGGTCCTGAGCTAACCTTAATACTCACCCCCATCTCAGTGGCTATAATGCCTGCCAGTGTTGTTTTGCCCAAACCAGGAGGCCCATAGAGTAAGACGTGATCTAATGACTCCCCTCTATTCTGGCTAGCCAGAATAGCTATCCTTAGATTTTCCTTAAGTTTGTCCTGCCCTATAAACTCACTTAGATGTTTTGGTCGAAGATTCAGGTCAACAGGAACATCACCAGCAGTCCCTTTACCTGATACCACACGTTTCTGAGGCAAAGATGCTGGAGTAGAGGGCATTTCAACACCTCCCAATATATCATTCCCCCTCTATAGAAATTAAGCTCTCTTTTTCATCTGGCAGTAAAGCCATCATTTCAATCTCTTCATTTGACATCCGCTGAGGCAGCAATCCTATTTTTGCTAGTTCTTCATCCGTCAGTACTTGAGTGGGGATAAGTTTGCCAAGGATGACGTTTTCCTTAAGTCCAAGAAGTTTAGTCGTCTGACCTTTGGTTGCCGCGTCTACAAGCACACGACCAGTCTCTTGAAATGAAGCAGAAGCTAACCAGCTATCCTTACTTAAGCTTGCCCTGCTTATCCCCTGAAGAATCGCCTGAGCGCTCGCTGGCTCTCCCCCTTCAGCTACTACTCTGGCATTTACATCTTCATAATTAAACCGATTAACCAATTCTCCAGGCAGAAGTTTAGTATCACCCGAGCCTATAATCGCTACTTTCCGTAGCATCTGACGAACGATTACAGCGATATGCTTATCATGGATACTGACTCCCTGTGAACGATACACTTTCTGTACCTCATCAACCAAATAGGTCTGTACTGCATCCTTGCCTTCAATCTGTAGTATATCCTGTGGGGCAATGACTCCTTCAGTGATTTTCTGCCCTGCTTCTACCATGTCGCCTGACTCAACTATCAGATGCATGCCTTGTGGAACATAATATTCCTTATCGTCCATTTCCCTGTATTTAATAAAAAGGCTATCCCCTTCGAATGAGATCTCACCAGTAACTCTTGCCAATATAGTAGTATCGTCCATAACCGAGAGGTGTTTCTCATCCTTTTCATCAGCGGAGACGGGGCGAAACAAAACATTACCGATGTCAACCATTTGCCCTTCTTTTACTACCACTTCCATTCCTGGAGGTAACGCGTACTCTTCTCTATAAGTTTCCGAGCTTGTAACCCTGACTACAGCACCTTCTTCTACCTCCTCAACTGTCACAATACCACTGCCCTCAGAGATAATCGCTTTTCCTTTCGGCATTCTAGCCTCAAGAAGTTCAGCTACACGGGGAAGACCTGTCGTGATGTCAGTACCAACCACACCACCAGTATGGAAAGTCCGCAGGGTAAGCTGAGTACCTGGTTCCCCAATACTTTGAGCAGCAATAATACCAACTGCGGCTCTCAATTTTACGATTTTCCTGCTTGAGAATTCCCTGCCATAACAGCACTGACAAATGCCAAATCGAGTCTGGCATGTTAGAGGAGACCTTATACACACACGAGTTATGCCTGCATCGACAATAAGTTTAATTCTTTTTCCATCTAATTCTTCATTTCTTGAAACGATAATCTCACCAGTATCAGAGGCAATGATATCAGCGGCTACCAAATAACCATCAATTCTCTCTTCAAAGGGTGGCAAGTAGCTTGCTTCATCATCTCTTGATATCCAAATACCATCGTGAGTCCCACAATCCTCCTCTGTGATCATAGCGTCCTGAGCTACATCTACAAGGCGTCTGGTAAGATAGCCACTCTCCGATGTTCTCAAAGCAGTATCAGCCAACCCTTTACGAGCACCATGAGTAGAAATAAAATATTCCATTGGAGAAAGTCCATCGCGAAAACTTGATTTAATAGGAAAATCTATTATCTTTCCGGAAGGATTAGTCATCAAACCACGCATACCCACCATCTGTGTTAGCTGGGAGATATTACCTTTGGCCCCTGAGTTAGCCATTATAGATATCCCTCCATAAGGATCCAAAGATAGCTTTATATCCGCGGCGATTTTATCTGTGGCATTCAGCCATGTCTCAACGGCATTCTCATAACGCTCCTCTTCAGTAATGAAACCATGACTATATTGATCTTCGATAACACTAATCTTCTTCTCAGCCTGCTTAAGAATACCGGCTTTCCCCGGCGGCTCTTCGATATCATTTATGGACATAGAAATTCCTGACTTTGTGGCATATGTGAACCCCAACTGCTTTAGATTATCAAGAACAGTGGCAGTAGCACTATTGCCTAGTATGTCAATACAATTAGACACCAGTGACCTTAAAGCGGTTTTATCCACTACTTCATTAAAGAAGCGTAGCTTTAGAGGCAAGACATCGTTAAACAAGACCCTCCCCACGGTGGTCTTTATCCGATTGCCTGCAGGAGCATCGTGGTCACGAACCTCGATCTCTGCACCAATGTCAATTATACCCAAATCATAAGCCAATTTAGCCTCATTAAAGCTACCAAATTTCTTATCTTTGCCTTTGGCATTAGGTTTGATCATAGTAAGATAGTAACAACCAAGAACCATATCGAGGCTTGGTACCGTTACTGGCTCGCCATTACTCGGCAACAGCAGGTTATTAACACTGAGCATATGTTCTCTAGCTTCCTTAACTGCTGCCTTCGATAACGGCACATGAACCGCCATCTGATCACCATCAAAATCAGCGTTAAAAGCTGAGCAAACCAAGGGATGAAGCTGGAAAGCATCACCATCAATTAAGACCGGTTCAAAAGCCTGAATACTCAGTCGATGTAGTGTGGGAGCACGGTTAAGCAGTACCGGACGATCTTTTACCACCTCGTTAAGTAAATTCCATACCTCAGGACTGACGCTCTCCACCTGGCGTCGTGCGATTTTCACATTACTGGCATAACCGCCTTCCATTAGTCTCCTCATTACAAAGGGTTTAAACAACTCCAGGGCCACGTGCCGTGGTAAACCACACTGATGAAGCTTGAGTTGAGGGCCAACGACAATGACTGAACGCCCACTGTAATCAACTCTCTTACCAAGGAGATTCTGCCGAAACCGCCCTTGCTTTCCACCTAGCATTGCTGAAAGAGATTTCAGAACATGTTTATTACCAATGGTTACTGCGCGACCTCTCCGTCCATTATCTATGAGAGCATCAACGGCTTCTTGTAACATTCGTTTCTCATTACGGATTATTGGCTCTGGGGCACCCAAACCCATAAGACGACGAAGTCGATTATTGCGGTTGATAACACGACGATAGAGATCATTAAGGTCACTGATAACAAAACGGCCACCATCCAGTTGAACCACAGGGCGAAGGGCCGGCGGTAATACTGGCAGCATAGTCATAATCATCCATTCCGGCCTGCTGCCACTATCTCTCAGTGCCCTAACCAGTTGCAACCTCTTGCTTAACTTTATAGCCTGTTGGACGGACGATTTACCTATATCTTCCACAAGTTTTTCATGTAACTCGTTTATATCAATATTTTGCAATATCTCCAGTACGGCTTCAGCTCCCATGCCCGCTTTGAAGACATCATCATATTCACTCTTCAGTTCTTGGTATTCCTCTTCCCTTAACAATTTTAACGGTTGGAGTTCATTTATTTTAGATATCTTGTCCTTAAGCTCTGCCTCAAGCTCCGCCTTCTTTTCTATCAATCCAGCTCGTAACTGATTTATTTTTGCCACCCTCTCTTCCTCATCAACATCAGCCTGATTCTGCCAGTTACCGATCTCCTCTTCCAGTTTCTCTCGCTCTTCAGTAATTTTCTGTGCAGTTTCCTGTTCAAACCGTTTAATTATTTCCAGTTGAGCATCTTTATCAACTGAAATGACTATATATTGAGCAAAATAAATGACTGTTTCTAATTTACGTGGTGATATACCAAGAAAAAG
>JAUVYX010000028.1 GCA_030602865.1 Dehalococcoidia bacterium
GTACAGTACTCGTTATACTTGCGGGATGCAATGAGGAAGCTTATTCTCAAACAATAAAGATAACCATTGAGCCAGTGAACATAACTGGGCGTATTGCCAAGATTGAGTACTACAGGGATAGGGAATTAACCAATTCGATAAAATTCATTGATGGCGATGGCGACAGCATCATAGATGGTAAATCAGGCCCTTCCGTAGAAGGCAATTGGCCCAAGGGATGGGAGTGGTTTGATGATATGCACAATGAGGTTACCGTTGGATACTCAACAATAACAATGGTGGAAGGGAAAATAAAAATCCGCAACGGCACAACTTACGAATTTATGCCAGGCGAATATGAATGCGAAAACATCAGATAGACCATATATGCCTAATTTATGCATTGTCCTATATAAAACAAGAACCCTGGCAATCAAATACAAGAGAATAAAGAGCCAACGGATAATATAACAGGGTATAAAAATGGTTGAGAAATGTCTGTTCTGTCGAATAATTAGCGGAGAACTACAAAGTGATGTGGTCTACCAAGATGACGAGTTCTTTGCCTTTAAAGATATCAATCCCCAAGCTCCGACACACATGCTTATCATCCCTAAAACTCATTTCGACTCTTTGGTTGAAATGAGCGATCAGCAAGAAAAACTGCTGGGACGCCTGATAATTATAGCTAAAAAACTAGCCGAGAAGGAAGGAATAGCTAAAAGCGGTTATCGTCTCGTGCTAAATTGCGGTTTCGAGGGTGGACAGGTAGTACCTCATCTTCACCTTCATCTAATCGGTGGTAAAAAATTGAACGGTAAAATAGGTTAACCTTCTGCGTCTCGCCACACCAGCTTAAGATATGAACTGCTGAACCAGATTACTATAGTCGACCATATTTCAAAGTTACAGCATCATCCCAAGAAAGACTTTAGTCTATTCACCACATCCCTTATTATCTCATCTGGAGTAGAAGCCCCAGCAGTAATACCTATATGCTGCTTGCCCATTATCCAGCACTTATCTACCTCGTCTGCTCTTTCCACCTGATATGTCTTTACCAATGGAGAGCATATCTCGGTGAGACGGATAGTATTAGCACTATCATATCCACCAATCACTATCATAAGTTGGCTCTTTTGAGCCAACTCCATAGCAGCACACTGGCGCTCTTGTGTTGCTGTACACAACGTATTAATAACACGCAGTTCTTTAAAATCCCGCTCTCTATTATCTGAGTCCCAAGTTGAAAATATTTCCACTAGCTGCCTAGTAAAGTTACAGAAAACAGGCCAGGTCTGAGTAGTTTGTGAGATTACGCCGAGACGACGAAAATCTCTATCTTTTGCTGATAATTTTAACAATGCTGCAACTTGTTCAATATCTGAAATTACCATTCCTCTACCCCTCGTCCAACCCAACAATCCTTTAACTTCGGAGTGCCCAGCATCTCCAAACACAATCACTTCAAATCCCGCTATGGCTAGCTCCTCTGCTGCATTCTGGGCTTGTTGGACTATAGGACAAGTGGTGTCAATAATATGAATATGACGAGCCTTAAGCTGAGATAGTATTTCGGGACTTACACCATGAGTTGGAATAGCTACAGTATTGCCCTTAATATGTTCTAAACAGTCCACCGGGGTTACGCCAACTTCTATCAGTTTCTGCATCAATTGCTGGTTATGCGCCAACGGTCCCAGAGTTTCTATCTCACCATAGATAGCGACTTCTCTTTTTAACAATTCTGTTGCCCGCCTGACGCCGAAACACAAACCCAACCCACAAGCTTCCTCAACCTCCATATATCCCTCGTTTCGCCTCTGGCAGCAGCATTGCTATCTTATTCATCATCAGTGTGGTTAACGCTTTCATTTCTGGTCTTCTTAATCTACCCTCGATTGTAGGAAGTGAAAAAGGCTCTCCTATACTGATGATAATACGAGGACGCTTCCACAACCAGTTTATCCCTTTAAGCTTTTCTACGCCACTAATGGCAACCGGGATCAATGGGGCACCAGCTTCTGAGGCAATTACAATAGGACCTGCTTTGCCTCTCAACAAAACCCCACTGCTATTCCTTTTCCCCTCTGGAAACATACCCACCACCCCACCACCTTCCAAAATTGCCATGGCATGTCTCATCGTTTCCCGCTTATCCCCGATTACTCCTTGCCGCAATATCGGAAAAGCCCCAGTACATCGCATAAGAAAACCCAGTACAGGTTTATTAAAGAGCTCTTGTTTAGCCATGAAATTTATCCATCTGGGGAAACTGTATGGTAACAACATCACATCTATATTATGGACATGATTTGACACCAGAACCAACGAACCATCACCAGGCACATTTCCCTTTCCTCTAACCTCGCACGATAGGAAAACCTTGCATAAAAGCATGATTGAGAAAAGTATAACTCTCTTAGGGAAGGTCACTGAATTACTGCTAATTTACATATTTCATCAACCACTTGTTCCAAGGTAAGTCCCCCAGTATCGATGACTACTGCATCTTTTGCAGGCTTCAGTGGAGATATAGCTCTATTCTTATCAGCATTATCACGTTTCTGAAGTTCGCTAAAAATAACATCATAAGTTATCTTATTCCCTCGCTCAGATAATTCCTTGTATCGACGATTAGCCCTCTCCTCCATCGACGCAACCAGGAAAATCTTTAGCCCAGCATCAGGTAGCACTACCGAACCGATGTCTCTCCCCGCCATCACCAGGTTGCCCCTAGTAGCCAGCTTACGTTGTTCGATGACCATCCTATGCCGCACATCAGCTACCTTAGATATCAGATAGACCTTCTCTTCTACTTCGCTACAGGTAATCTTAGTAGATATATCCTCCCCATCAATAACAGGAGAGAAGGTACAACCCTGACGCGGCAAGAAATCGAAATCAGTCTCACCCACAATACGAGAAAGTTCCTTCTCGTCCACAGGCGAAACTCCTAGCTTGATTATTTTCCAGGTAAAAGCCCTATACAGCAGACCAGTGTCAAAGAAAAAATAACCCAGCTTTTTAGACAGTAGATAACCAACACTACTTTTCCCTACTGCTACTGGTCCATCTATAGCGATAAGCTTCGTTCTCAAACTGTTCTTTATATTATCATCTTGAGCTAGCTAATCAAAATATTTAATGGCACAATAGTGGAGTTATAGCCTTAAATACCTGCTGCAAAATTGGCTTAGCAATTAACTCATCTTTAATCTAAGCTGATAGAGACAGCTTTCCCATACTGCACCACTTCCCTTTGCAAATATCTAACTGTATCTATGCTTTCCTTAAAACAGCTTTCTGTAAATGAGCTGAGAATCAATTCTACGCCTTGCATATCCTGCTTCTCTATTAGAATACCCGCCTCTCTTTCAACAGAAGCTAAGTTTTTTGCAAACTTGTTTTCCAGCTTATCAAATGTTTCCCTAACCATGGGATGTCTTTGACTCCATGTGCTTCCAATCTCATCCCCCTTGGTAAGATCGCACAGCCTCTTGAACTCCCACCAATAAGAATCAGTGGAGTATTCATCTACCGTAGCCTTGTTCGGAGCAATAACTTTCTTGCCCGCTGTGCCTACACTATCAACCATGGCAGGAAGTTGTTTACCCTGTAAAAAGACAGGCACGTATAGACTGTTGCATGGAGGGCCAGCACACCACCACATCACAGGCAGTTTGCCAGAATTCACAGGTGGCAAGACAAAGATTGCCGAACTTGCAGTATGTCCCCAAGTGGAACCGGATGGCGATGCATGCATGCAGATTGTGGT
Source organism: Dehalococcoidia bacterium (assembly GCA_030602865.1). The sequence goes on from JAUVYX010000028.1 coordinate 3,758, forward strand.
TAATCCAGGTATTGTCGGATTAAAGGTAGCATCAGCACGAAAAGTATTCTCATAGTGGTCTCTTAAAATGCGTTTGAACCATGCTATATCTATGCCCCCCTCTCCCTCTACTAGCAATTGACGAAATCTCCTGGCTCGGCTGTAAGATAGTTCAGCAGGAAAATGAAAATTGGTATAAGCTAAAGCCGCATTGAATTCACCCACACTGTCAGCGGGCCACCAGCCTTTCTCAATGGCATAGCTAACAACTGCTGAGTCGCATGCATCCCACTTTGTAGTAATACAAGGTTCGTTAGAGATAGCCCAACTACCCTTCAAGAGTTTCAGAGCAGTCCAATGCTTCCCGTAGGTTTCCACCACCCAAGCTTCAGCAGTATCAGCCACCATATATGAATTATCATATCCATGGCTGTTGTCTTCCCCAACATAAGAACTCCCAAATTGTCCATACTTTTCAACAAGCCTGCCAATCCATGCCACAGCTTCAACCGCACTTCTACTCCTTTCAAGAGTAAGCCTGACGATATCCATTCCCAATAGGCCTGGCTCTGGTGGCCTGCCTGCCTTATAAGCGCTCGCTTCTTCTCTATTAGTCTTAGTGGGAATAGCTTCATTGCCTATGGCGACACAATGTTCATTCATGCCTTCCTCATAACCCCAGCACCAGTAAGGCCCCACACCCAATGTTGAGTATACCTGTCGAATTTGAGGTATGTTTCTGTGCTCCAGTTGAAGCAATGTATTTGCCTCCAATAACTGCCCTGGATGAAGCTCCAGTCGCTGAGATTCGGAAATGCGCCTATCGCTATTCTTGCCGAGGATGGTATATCCACTCTTAGTGACATCTGGTAATGCAACCCCTGTGTCACATCCTAATACCATAACCATCGGGTCATATCTGCCAAACGTGTCAGTTTGTGCTATCTTTATCGGTTTCACATTTATTCCTCTGCATCATGCCTGGTGAAAAACGTTAAAACAAGTCTGATACTGCGAACTTAAATAGGGCTCGCTACCATGTTTTGACAGCTCCGCCGTCAAAAAGGAGGTCTGCCCCCATGAGATATTTCCCCATCTTTGAGAAGCCAACTATAAAGAGATTAGCCACCTCTATGGGAGACATCATATCCTTTACCTGAGACCTGCTCAGCATTACATTCATTACCAACTCCTCCTCGGAAACCCCTCTCTGTTTGGCCTGTTCTGGAATTTGTTTTAATACTATGGGGGTCTTACAAAAACCTACGCTCACAGAAAAGGACCTTATCCTTCCCTGCCCTTCAGCAGCAATGGCCTGAGTTAGCCCACGGATGCCAAACTTGGTCATGCTATAGGCCGGCTTGAGCTTGGTTGCTATATGGCCAAGCTGAGAACTCATGTTTCCCACCACACCCATACCCTCTTCACTGGCCTTCATATAGGGTATGCAAAGTTTAGATAAGTAAAGGGGCGCCCTCAAATTGATTTTCTGCATGACATCATAGGCTTCCATGGGAAAGTTTTCTACCGAATCAATATGCTGAATACCTGCTATGTTGGCCAGAAACTTAATCTGCCCATATCGCGAAGCCTCCTTTACATATTTTTCAATATCTCCATCACTGGTAAGGTCAGCTTTAATAAAGACCGCCTTGCCTCCCATATCCTCAATTAGTTCAATCGTCTTCCGTCCTCTCTCCTCATTAGTCCCAGACCCTATGACTGTAACTCCATTCACTGCCAGAGCAATGGCCGTAGCTTTGCCAATGCCGCTGGTAGCGCCTGTTACCAGAGCTACATTCCCTGTATTGAAATACTTGTCTTTAACTATCAATATTTCCTCTTTATTAATAGCAGGTTCCTGCAAGTCAATTCTGGAGTTACTCATTGTTCATTCCTCTCTGTTTTTAAATATTGTATATATTATACCGCTGGTTATCATATTATCTCTAGCAGGTGAAGAGTAACATTATTAACAGGTGCTATAATTACAGGCACTTGGCCATCCTAGTAAGAATTATTAATAGTTTATTGCAACTATGTTAGTGGCAATGTTTTTGTGGATTTTGGCAAAGTAGCGCATAAAATATGAAGCAAGCTTAAGGAAGTGAAGATACAAATATGAGAGAAATTTCAGCCAATAAAGTTACTGAGGTAGTAGCCGAGCTTTTCCAGGAAGCATGCTATCATCTTCCAGAGGACGTCCTGGTTGCCCTTCGAAAAGCGAGAAACATGGAAGATTCACCAGTGGCATGCAATGTCCTAGATAGAATGCTAGAAAATGCAGAGTTATCTGCCAAAGGAGAAACTCCTCTCTGTCAGGACACTGGTACTGCAGTGGTCTTCATTGAGTTAGGGCAAGATGTTCATATAAACGGTGGGGATTTCTATGACTCAATCACCGAAGGAGTCCGTTGGGGTTATGATAAAGGTTACCTGCGAAAATCTATGGTACGACGTCCTTATTCAGATAGGGTTAATACCCTAGACAATACTCCACCCGTCATCCACACGGAGATAGTGCCTGGCGATAGAATAAAGATAATAGTTATGCCTAAAGGTGGTGGTGGTGAAAACATGACACGGCTAGGAATGCTGATTCCTGCTTCCGGGCGTCAAGGAATTATCGATTTTGTGGTGAGCACCGTAGAAGAGGCTGGAGGCAATTCCTGCCCTCCTGTTATTACTGGTGTAGGAGTAGGAGGAACATCGGAAAAAGCCCTCTTATTAGCGAAGAAAGCTCTACTGCGTGAGGTAGGTACAGCAAACTCTAATCCTGAACACGCTGAATTGGAAAGCGAAATATTAGCGCAAATCAACAAGATTGGCATCGGTGCCATGGGATACGGTGGCAGGATTACCGCACTTGCAGTTCATATGGAGGTTTTTCCCTGTCATATCGGCAGTTTGCCAGTAGCAGTTAATTTGCAGTGCCATAGCGCCCGTCATAAAGAAATCATTTTATAAGGAAGAACCTGCCTGAAAGAAATTAGGAGAGAAATAATGCCAAAAAAAATCACTCTTCCCCTGACCGATGAAATCCTAAAAGACCTTCGAACTGGAGACAGACTGTTGCTCACTGGGCTTATGTATGTTGGCCGTGATGCCGTCCATAAAAGGTTGACTCAGGCAATGGGCCAAGGAAAGCAGCTACCCCTGGACCTAAAAGGAGCCACTATATACTACATGGGGCCGTCTCCCTCCCGACCCGAGAGAGTGATAGGAGCTGCTGGGCCTACAACCAGTGGCCGAATGGATAGCTATGCCCCTAGATTGATAGTTGCAGGGCTTAAGGGAATGATAGGCAAAGGCATGAGATCTCAGGAAGTGAAAGATGCCATGACAGAGCATAAGGCAGTATACCTTGGTGCGATAGGCGGCACAGGATCTGTAATTTCAAACAGCATAATAGAAGCGAAGATAATAGCTTATGAAGAACTGGGGGCTGAAGCACTCCGCATCCTGAAGGTGAAGGATTTCCCTGTTACTGTAATAAATGACATTTATGGCGGCGACCTCTACCTTGAAGGAAAGGCAAAATATCATATACCTTCTACTAGCCCTATGTAATAAATTACATGGTGAGTACAGAAGTCTTTCCAAGATAATTGTTCCCTGGTAAAGTTATAAGTTGGAGCTTCTCTGTTAATCAATTACTTCTCAGCTTGCAATCCGACCTTTTGAAGCTACAAAGCACAAATGAGCTGTTTACTGGTAATAAGAACCGTTTTACTCAGTTCTTCGAATAAATTATATATTCCACGATCAATAGAAATAGTGGAAACACAACACTCAATAAAATCTGCGCATCTAATCCAATTACTTGAGCCTCGCTTATCATATTTAGTGACTTAAAAACTATGAAGATTATTGCCCCTAAAGAGAGACTCTGGAGAATCCCAAAAATCCAAAATACGGTTTTCTTTCCCACATATACCTCCTTGATATTCCTATTTACTATGCAGTATCAGATAGATTCATACCTTATAAAAGGACCACATTGGGATATTTATTTCATGCCATTTTTCAAGCTTAGTTTCCCCCCAGTTTAGCTGGTTTAGCTCATTACATGACGGACTATATTAAATTGGCGGAGGGGGTGGGATTCGAACCCACGTTCGCAATAAACGAAAACGGTTTTCAAGACCGTCACCATCAGCCTCTCGGTCACCCCTCCAGCACAGAAAAGTATAGGGAACAATGTCGTAGATAGTCAAACCAAATTGAGTAATTTCTGTGTGGTCAGCCAGCACACTGTCGGATTTTTAACTGAACAATGCGCCTGTGTCACGGCTTATTAGTATTTATGCTATCATTTTTCCTGAAATTATGATTTCTTGCTCTCTACATATCTTAGATACCCACTTTAATCGTGCACGCGAAGGATTACGTGTGCTGGAAGATATATCTCAATTTATTATCAACAGCTATCAAATAAAGACAATTCACTTAGGTTAAAACTAATGTCCCAAAGAAATTCGCAGCATGACAGTGGCACCAGTAAAAGAGAGGTCATTAATGTACAATATCGGTACTGATAGACTGAAACAAATCAGACAGATAATACCAGTACTTTGGGTTGCTATTGGTGGAATCAAGAAAGATAACATTGCCTAGGTTATATCTGCCGGCGCTGATTCTGCAGCGGTGATTAGTGCTATCCTTAG
>JAUVYX010000220.1 GCA_030602865.1 Dehalococcoidia bacterium
AAGAGAAACTAAACTTCTGCCCTGGACACCACTCACCGTTTACGCAGGACCTGGCGCCAATCGTAGTGAAAAACTTTGCCCAGATACCAAGAACGGATTTCATCGAGGGCTTCAACTTCACTGAGGTAGATGGGTATGAAATCTTCGGTGCTCCTCTTGAGGCCTATGCCTCCCGCAGGGAGGTTTCGTGGATGAGGGAAGGTATTAGAAAAGCAGGGCGTCCCGGACTCTCGATCGTGCTCTACCCAATTACCACCAGAGCAGAGGTATTGATGGCTGCCATAGATCCGGTGGACGGATTGAGGAGTGGTGATGGAATTTTGACCTCCGTGTTGCCGGATGAAAAAATAGAGCATGACCTGTTAGCTACAGCCATTGCCTGTGAAGACCATGGAATCTGGCGCATCAGTGGAAGCTTCTCTATGGTTGGTGGATTTTGCGGTGGTGCCGATGGAGCTATCGTGGAAGCGATTGCCAAGCCACTGACGGCAATGATGTGTTACCGAGCGTATGTCAATTACACAGGGGTAGAGAACGTGAGCACCGTCAGTGCATTATCCATTCCGCTGCAGCCGCTGAACTGGGCGCGTTCCGTGGTGAACCAGTCACTGAACCGCTACACAAATATCATCTGCATGGCTTGGATAATTCCCACATCAGGACCAGGAACTGAGTCTAATCTGCTCGAGGTAGCTTTTCGTACCATCGAGGCTACCATCAACGGGGCAAACCTTTATGCGCCAAGACACAGCCGGGCCCGTATGAATGCAGGACAGACTCCTCTTGAGGGGGAGTTCATGGTAGAGGTCTCGGATGCTACTCTGGCTGCAGGCTTCGACAGACAGGGAGGAGGCGAATTACTGGTCAAGCTTACACAAAAGTTAGAGAATAGACACCCAGAACCAGGGTTTACTATTCAGGAATGCTACGACCTGGTAAACCATCGTCCCAGTCCTGAATATGAGCGAATACACCAGCAGGTGAAAGAGCAGCTCACCGAGCTAGGGCTGGTTTTCCCTTAACGTCCTGTAAGAATTTACAACGCATATTCGAAAAAGAGGAGGAGTAATAATGACTGTAGATGCGAAAACGAGAGAAACCCTTGATAACTTGAAAAATGCCATTCTGAACTATGACACTGAGGAAGCGAAAAAAGCGGCTCAGGAAATAGTCGACAAAGGAATCGACCCGAAGGTCGCCATCAATGAGGGTGTGCTGGGTGCATCTACCACGCTTCATACGAGATTTGAACGGGGAGAATGTTTTATCCCTCACCTGGTAATGGCAGGAGATGCCATGGAAGCCGCCGGTAAAATTTTGGAATCAGCGATTCCCAAGGAGCAAATTACTGCGAAGAAAGTGGTGGTGATAGGTACCGTCGAAGCAGATCTCCACTCGGTGGGTAAGAATATCGTCGCCATGTTTTTCAGGTCAGGTGGATTCGAGGTACATGACCTGGGGGTTAATGTGAAAGCAAGCAGCTTCATCAGCAAGGCAGTGGACACAAACGCTGATCTCATTGCTTTGTCCAGCTTACTAACCACCACGCGACCTTATATGCGTGAGGTTATTGAAGAGATGGAATCCGTGGGAGTACGTGATAAATTTAAGGTTATCGTCGGTGGAGGCCCAATCACGCCGGAGTGGGCTCAGGAAATTGGGGCCGATGGCTATGGTACCGATGCCTATGAGGGGATTGAAGTGGCAAAGAAACTCCTTGGCATTAGTCCAATCTGATATTCCTGCAGCCAGTGGAGAAAAGGAGGAATCCATAATATGCTTAGCTTGTTAGATATCGCTGAGAGGACGCAAAAAGGTCCCAAGGTAAATGAAAATGTATGGAATATGGGACTCTTCCGGAAGATGAACGAGCTCACCGAGAGATACCAACTTTACTATCCCAAAGACAATCCTGTATTCAACTTTGACGATAGCATGGCTGACCGTGCTTTCCAGGCCGCAATTGATTTTCTCGTTGAGACCGGCATCTATTGCATTACTACAGGACGGGTCATTCGACTCAACAGGAAAGAAGTGCTGAATACTATCAAGGGAATGCCAAAACAAGTCACTATTGGTGAGGGGAAAGACACGCGGGTGTTAAAGCAGCGGCGTCTTGAAGAGAAGGAAGAACTGAACCACTGTCCCGGACACCATGCTCCTTTTACTGAGGAACTGGCACCGTTAGCGGTGAAGACTTTTGCCCAGATACCAACTGCCGATTATCTTGAAGGGTTCAATTTCCCTGAAGTGGACGGACGTGAGATTTTTGGTTTACCCATGGAAGTGTATGCTGGGAAAAGAGAGGCAACCTGGATGCGACAGGGAGTTGCCAAGGCAGGCAGGCCTGGTCTTGCTATTGCCTATTACCCCATTAACACACGGGCAGCAGTGATGATTGCTCCCATATCCCGTGAAATTGGTCTGAGGCCAAGCGATGGCATCCTTCTCTCCGTATTGCCTGAGGTGAAAGTAGAGCAGGATTACATTACTGCAGCAATCGTGTGGGAAGAGTACGGAGGATTCAAACTTAATGGAAATGGTTCTGGTTTTGTTGGTGGCTTCTGTGGTGATATTGGCGGAGCCTTGATTGAGGCCCTGGTGGCTGTTCTGACAGGATGGATTGTATATCGTGACATTGCCTGCTGGGGTGCTGTGCGGGGTGTTGCCGCCTACGCATCTGCCAAAGAAATCCCGGTGAACACTGCTGAAGTATGGGCTACCTCAGTATATGCCCAGGCACTGAACCGTAATACAAATTACATCCTCTTTATAGGTGCGGGGAGCCTTTCAGGACCAGGCTGTGTGACTCAACTGCTAGAAGTCGCTTACAAGGCAGTCACCATACCCATTAATGGCGGCAACGTACACATCACTAGGCAGGGCCGTGCTCATATGAATGCCAGCATGTCGCCGCTGGATGCAGAGTGGGC
>JAUVYX010000119.1 GCA_030602865.1 Dehalococcoidia bacterium
GCACATCTGATTGTTAATCCGATTGCCGGTGCTGGGAAAACTGCCAAGAAATGGCCACAAATTATAGATTTACTAAAAAGCATCGAACTACATTTCGAACATGAGCTAACCGAAGCCCCTGGCCACGCCATAGAACTCGCCAAATCCGCCGCCAAGAAAGGATATGAACTAGTGGTGTCTGTAGGCGGTGATGGCACGGTAAACGAGGTTGTCAATGGTTTGTATGATGCGGATAACATTGCTGATATAATGCTGGGTATCATAAGCACCGGAACAGGTCGCGATTACATTCGCACTGTTGGCATACCTCATGCTTACCAAGAAGCTTGCCAATGCCTTATTAGCCCAAGCAAACTTACCGTAGATGTTGGTGTCGTTGAATACATAAGTACTGGCCAAATGGTGAAGCGATTATTCGTAAACTTTGCTGGGCTGGGTTTTGATGCTGAAATAGTAAGGGCTACCACCCAAAAGTTTAAGACTCTAGGCAATACATCCTCTTACCTTATGGGATTACTCTCTACCCTTTTGTTCTATAAGAATAAGAGTATTTCGCTTACAGTGGATGGGGAAACGGCAGAAAGAAAGGTTTGCACTGTTTTGATGAGTAACGGCAAGTATGGGGGAGGCGGCATGTTTGCGGCACCTGATGCCGACCTTACCGATGGCCTCCTTGATGTATTGATAATAGGTGATTTGAGCAAGCCAGACCTTCTCTGGTCATTGCCACGAGTGTACAAAGGCACCCATCTAACCCATCCTAAAGTCACAATGAAGAGGGCAAGAGAAATAGAGATACGGTCTGCAGAGCCAGTGTCTCTTCAAGCTGATGGCGAACTACTTGGTGAACTACCTGCCCGTTTCTATGTCTTACCGGCAGCACTAAACATTGCTGTCTAGATTTGGCTTTTGAACCTATGGTCGGGGTGAGAGGATTTGAACCTCCGACCTCATGGTCCCAAACCATGCGCGCTAATCGGACTGCGCTACATCCCGTAGTTGAAGTATAGTAAAGCATCTGTTGAGGAGCAACTCTGAGGTTAACTATCGGTCTTAATCTCGCTAAATCGGGGCAAACATGGGCGTGGGAGTCAGAATAGGCTTAATCCTAAGTTATTCTCCGGTCTTTTGGCATTTCTCTTTAAGCTTGGCGTATTCCTTAGTCACCCTCTGCTGAATCGCATCTATTGAATTCTCAGATAGATGCCTGAATCTACCCTGTATCTTCAAATACTCACTGACCGGCTTAAGTTGCGGGGGATCAACGTTCAGCTTATATTCCCCATCAACTACTTCATATATTGGAAATACCCCCGTCTGTACTGCCAGGCGACCCATCTTAATAGTGATATCGGTAGGGCACCTCCAGCCGGTGGGGCAAATCGATAGGACATGAATATAAGCCGGACCAAGAGTTGCCACTGCCTTGGCTACTTTAGCCATCAAATCAAAGGGATAACTGGGACAGGCAGTAGCTACATACGGGATATCATGAGCGACAGCAATAGCCGGCAAATTCTTCTTCCAAGTAACCTGCCCGATACTCACTTTACCGGCGGGCTGGGTAGTAGTTGAAGCACCATAGGGAGTAGCTGAAGACCTCTGAACCCCGGTATTCATGTAAGCTTCATTGTCAAAGCAGATATAGACGAAGTCATGCCCTCTCTCTAATGCTCCAGAAAGTGCCTGCATGCCAATATCACTGGTGCCACCATCACCGGCTATAGCTACTACATTAACTTTCTCTTTCGGTCCTCTTCCTTTCCGCATCATGACCTTCAGCCCCGCCTCTATGCCAGAAGCTACTGCTGCCGTGTTTTCAAACAGAGTGTGAATCCAGGGAATACGCCAGGCGGTATAAGGAAGTGGGGAGGAATAAACCTCAATACAACCAGTGGCACAAACAATAATGCTATTTCGGCCGATTGCTTTACAGGCTAACCTCACCGCTAAGGATTGCCCGCAGCCTACACAAGCCCGATGGCCAGGAGCAAAAGGTTCATCTTTAGTTACTGTCCGCTTACCAATTTTAACATAGTCTTCCATTATTCCCTCACCCCGTACATTTCAAACTCAGTCTCACTCCCCTTTTGGGAAATCTCCGTACCTCTATTAATCATATATTTAAATCCATCCACATTAATATGTCTGCCTCCCAAGCCGCCAACAAAGCCGACTACCTTTGGCTTTTTGGTTTCACTATATAAGGCTGCTTTAACCTCGGAGCACACTGGTCCGCCAGGTCCACCAAAGGAAAGAGCCCTATCTACCACAACAAGAACCTCGGCATCTCTTACTGCCTGACGAAATTCCTTAAAGGGGAAGGGACGCCACAGACGAATTCTTATCAACCCGACATCCTTGCCTTCACTTCTCATCTCGTCTATAGCTGTCATTGCTGTCTCACTGTAGCTTCCCATGGTCAACAGGAGAACCTTGGCACCTTCACTATGGTAGCTTTCCACCGGAGAATAATAACGCCCGAAGGTATCTCCAAAGACTTTCCAGCACTCAAGAATCACCTCTTTAGAAGCCTCCAGGTTTACTTCCTGCGCCTTTTTTGCCTCTGAGTATATAAATGGTGCACCCATGCATCCCATAGATACCGGTTTACCTGGATTTAGTGGCAACGGGTGCTTATAGGGAGGGATAAACTTATCAACTTTGCTCTGCTCAGGGAAGAGTATGGGCTCAATCATATGGGACAGGTGGAACCCGTCCAGGTGAATCATTACCGGAAGCATAACTCTCTGGTCTTCACCAATGCGGAAGGCACATATGGTATTATCAACCGCCTCTTGTCCATTCTCGACAAATATCTGTATCCACCCGGTATCACGAACTGCCATCGCATCAGAATGGTCGCCCCAGATGCTTATTGGTGCTGATAAGGCTCTATTGCATACTGCCATAACAATTGGTAGGCGCATAGATGAGGCAACATACACTACTTCATGCATTAACTCTAATCCTTGACCTGATGTAGCCGTAAATGTCCTGGCTCCTACCGCTGAGCTGCCAAGACAGGCACTCATGGCTGAGTGCTCAGATTCAACGGGAACATAAGTTGCATCCAATTCACCATTAGCCACCAGCTCGGCGAGATATTCAGCAATATGACTCTGCGGCGTAATCGGATAGGCAGCGACAACATCCCCATTAGCCAATTTGACTGCCTCACCAATGGCCTCAGTGACTTCTATTCCTACCCTTTTTGCCATTATTCCTCCTCCTCTTCTACCATTGTTATCACATCTCGAGGACACTCAACAGCACAAATACCACAGCCTTTGCAGTAATACATGTCGGCTTCAAAATATCCCTCGGCAGTCTCATGAATACAGCCTTCAGGACAGTATACAAAACAGAGTCCACACTTGTTACACTTACTAAGATCAAAAATTGGTTTTTGTGACCGCCAGTCTCCAGTCCGCAGTTCACTGGCATTTCCTGGTTCGGTCACTATTGAGCCAATATTCAGGTCTTTCCAGGTCAGTTCAGCTGCATTTTTCTTTGCCATTTTATTACTACTCTCCCACTACAGTCTCTTGATAAGCTCTTTCCATAGCTTTTAAGTTCCGCTCAGCCAGTCTGCCAAAACGCTCTTTTAGCGGCTCAGTCATAGATTCTAACTTGATGATATCGGTAGCTTTTATCAAGGCACCAGTCATGGTAGTGTTAACAATGGGCACTCCTACTAGCTCCATAGCAATTTTGCTAGCATTAACTGTTGCCAGTGAACAGGTAATGCCGAGTTCCTGCCTGATTTGCGCAGCCTGTTTTACGGTATTAACTACCACTATTCCGCCGTCTTTCAACCCTGAAGTAACATTCACAATGCGAAGCAGACTCGGGTCAAGCACTACTACTATATCGGGTTCCTCAACCTCGGCTCTTACTCTTATGCGTTCTCCACTACCTACTCTGTTAAAAGCCAGGACTGGTGCCCCTCTTCTTTCGGCACCAAAACTGGGGAAAGCCTGAGCATACTTACCTTCACTTATGGCTGCCCGTGCTAACAATTCTGCCGAAGTAACTGCCCCCTGACCACCACGACCATGCCATCTAATTTCAATGATTTTTGTTGTATCTATCATCTTACTCTCCTATCACACTAAAGCGCCCCTGGAGCGACTTGAACGCTCGCACCCAGCTCCGGAGGCTGGCGCTCTATCCGACTGAGCTACAGGGGCACATAGTCATAATATCACGCAGCCAGCGAAAGAGCAATTGAATTTAGCCGAAAATCCGCCTGTATTATAGACGCCTTTCATAGATAAAGCAAGTAT
>JAUVYX010000165.1 GCA_030602865.1 Dehalococcoidia bacterium
CTGGTGTATGTCGTATGAACCACGAAGTAATCTCCACATCCGCTCGTTTTCAAAGGATGGAGATTTCATTCTGGTTTTCAGTGCCTCGAGTGAATTATCGAGTGTTCCATAAGCAGAGGAGCTTCCTTTTATTACTACTGCCCCTCTCATGCGCTTGATCATCTCTGTGCTCAAAGATGCCTCATATATTTCCTCTTTCATTTCCTATTCCTCTTTTACTCCAATTTTATTTCTAACTATGACCCATTTACAGGAGTTTGAATCACTTTTGCTGTGTTTCCCATAATGGAGAGGTGGTAAAAGTCTCTCCATTCAGTTTTGCATGAAGTGTGAGGTCCAGGTCTTTTATCGAAACTCGAATTTGTGCCAGACTATCCCTTTCGCGGATGGTTACCTGGTTGTCCTCCAAAGATTGGAAGTCAATAGTGACACAAAAAGGAGTGCCGATTTCGTCTTGACGCCTGTATCTTCTTCCTATACTTTGGGAATCATCGTAATGAGTGGTGAAGCTTCTACGTAATTGTTTATCGATATCCTTGGCCAGGGCAGTTAGATTTTCTTTCCTACTCAGCGGAAGAACAGCAACTTTTATGGGGGCTAGAGATGGGTGAAAATGTAATACCACCCTGCTTTCACCCTGGACTATTTCCTCGTCGTAGGCATCAAGAAGAAAAGCTAATAAAGAACGATCAACACCAGCGGACGGTTCAATAACAAAAGGCATGTAGCGCGTGTCGCCTTCTCGGTCGTAATAGCTAAGATCCCTCCCACTATGTTCGGAGTGTTGCGTCAAGTCGTAATTACCCCTATTGGCAATACCTTCCAGCTCTGACCATCCCATGGGGAACAGGTACTCGATATCGTAACAGGCCTTAGCGTAATGGGCCAGTTCATCTTTGCCATGCTGACGTAGACGTAAATTCTCTGCTTTGATACCAAGATTGGTATACCATTTATATCTTTCTTTAAGCCAGTAGTCGAACCATTGTTCATCGGTTCCTTGCTTAACAAAATATTCCATTTCCATCTGTTCAAACTCGCGAGTTCTGAAAATAAAATTACCTGGAGTGATTTCGTTACGGAAAGATTTGCCTATCTGCGCTATGCCAAGTGGCAATTTCTTTCTAGAAGTGGATATTACGTTGGCGAAATTGACGAATATTCCCTGAGCAGTTTCTGGGCGAAGATAAATCGTATTTGCCTGCTCTTCCACGGGACCCATGAATGTCCTAAACATGAGGTTGAACATTCTAGGGTCTGTCAATTCACCGCCGCATTTTGGGCAATTATCCTCCTTGATTTCACTGGAACGCCATCTTGAATGACATGACTTGCATTCCACCATTGGGTCAGTGAAGTTATTAAGATGTCCACTTGACTTCCATATCTCAGGTGCCATGAGGATGCTCGTATCTATACCCAGTACATCATCTCTCTCCTGTACCATGGTTTTCCACCAGGCATCTTTAATATTACGTTTTAGCTCAATTCCTATAGGGCCATAGTCCCAGCAACTGGAAAGGCCTCCGTATATCTCGCTGCTGGGGAAAATAAATCCTCTGCGTTTACACAGTGATACAATTTTATCCATTTCTAATTTCTGTAGCATATCTCAACCTTTTTTTAAATTTTCTCAGACTAACAATTCTATAGTTTGACCGTCAATGGGATTTGCTGATGTTATTTTATGCCTTTACTCATTCCAACTATCCAGATCAGTGATCGCTTGGCAGAGGATATCCACTGCATGCTCAGCATTACTTATATCCACTATCTCTTGAGGAGAGTGGCTGTATCTTCTAGCTATAAACATAAGGGTGGAATCAGTTTCAGGGTTTACTTCATAGGATATATGATGGTCTGCGAATGTCCTGGTGCTTACATCAACATTAAAAGGGATGTTTAGCTTATAGGCTGCATCTATCAGCAGTTTATTTAGTCGTGGACTGGCGAAATTTGCAGTTGCGGGGTACATTCTATCAGACGGCTGGCAGAAGGAGAGCCTGCGCACTCCTAGGCCTGTACGTAACGGAACAGTTTTATTTTTATCTGGAAGAGCGTCTTGAGCAAAACCAGTATCGAGGGCAATAAACCAGTCTGGTGATACCTGCCGTAGAACATGTCTCACTCCAAGGCCACTTGTCTCTTCCTGCACTGTTCCAAGGAGGTAGATATTGTGTTTCGGCTTCTTCGTCAGTCGTCGAGCTAACTCAACCATAATGCTGCAACAGACTCTATCGTCGATTGAGTGGCTGGCTAGAAGAGTCTTATTATCATCCAGCCATCGGACCGGCATGTCAAACACTATGGGATCTCCTATGGAAACAAAGTTTTGTCGATTGCCTACATCAATCCACAGCTCTGTGTCACCAGCTTCAAAGTGAGCGCTGGGAGAACAGACCACGCCGGGAATATCGCGATCCCTGCCCAGGATGAGCACAGCCGTTCCTGGTAGGGTACGGGAATTGATCCATCCTAGGCGATCGAACCAGACAAACTCATCGACCTTCTGCACTACCATGCTAACTGTATCCATGTGAGCTTCTAGCATGAGAGAATGCTTCCCCTCTGTTCCTCTTATCTTGGCAATTATATTGCCTATCTTATCAATGTGTATTTCATCTACGTGCTCTTTCAGTAAATTGTTTAATCTAGAAGCCACTCGATTCTCGAATCCTGTCGGTCCTGGTATCTGAACAAGCTCATATAACAAGTCGGCTATCATTTTATATCTCCTTGTTTATATCCGTAACCGTGACTTATCACGGCATTAAACTAATGCTATCAAATATCTTGCTTGGTCTCAAAATTGGTACCGTGTTAAAATTCGATTGTTTTTAAGGGTAAAACTACTACAGAGAAAGGTTGAAGCAGAGGGCATCGAGTTAATTGGGGTGGTATATTTTGATGTCTGAAGCTGGATGAAAATAATTAAGATGGATTTAAAGAAATTATTTAAACCGAGATCAATTGCAGTTATAGGAGCCTCTAGTTTGCCAGGGAAAATTGGTTACAGTGTGGTTAATAATTTAATAGAAGGGGGATATCCAGGGGAAATCTTTCCAGTTAACCTTAAAGAGACAAATATCCTGGGGATTAAAGCATATAAGTCAGTTCTGGATACTCCCGAGCATGAAATAGACTTGGCTATATTAGCTATACCAGCACGCTTTTGTGTTAATGCTGTTAGTGAATGTGGAAAGAGGGGAATTAAATTTGCCGTAGTAATAAGTGCAGGTTTTGCTGAGGCAGGTAATTTAGCATTAGAAAAAGAACTTGTCATTATGGCCGGCAAATATGGCATGAGGATTGTTGGCCCTAATGTTGTAGGGATTTTAAGTAATTCCAGTAAATGCAATGCTTCTTTTGCCCCATGTTTGCCTTATTCAGGTGAGATAGCTCTGATCTCCCAGAGTGGAGCTATGATAGTGGCAATAGATGCTAAATCTTGGATTGAAAGTATAGGCATTTCATATTTGGTCAGTATAGGGAATATGGCTGATATTCAGATTGATGAAGTGATTGATTATTTGAATACTGATCACGATGTAGGGACTATTTCTAT
>JAUVYX010000124.1 GCA_030602865.1 Dehalococcoidia bacterium
CCACAGTTTCATAACGTCTGGTCTTACCATTTTGCCATTTATCCAGGGCATTGCTTATACTGGTCTCCTCGATGTCAAGTCTGCGAGCTAGTTTACGTTTGTAATGAGATTGTTGGATTGGGTCCTTTATCTCATGAATTAGAGGTAAAAGTTTGTTCACAGCCATAGATTTTTCCCTGGCATTACCTTTGTCAATCTGCTTAGTTACCGTCTCCAGGGCAAAATCGAAAATGGGCAAACTCTCTTTCACAAGTTTTTGCCAGAGTTCTGGGTCTCCAGATATTACATCATCAGGGTCTTTACCTTGGGGCATTGCAATAACAGTTACTTCAGCCTTATCAATAAAACGGGCGACCACTTCTGTGCTTCGCAACGTTGCCTGCTCGCCTGCTGCATCGGCATCGAGGGCCAATGCTATATTTTTTGATAGTTTACGTACGATAACTACCTGGTTTTCTGTCAGTGATGTTCCCATGGCGGCTACTGAATTTCGCCAACCGTGCTGGTGAGCTGTGAGTACATCCATATAACCTTCCATGATTATCACCAGTCCCTCTTTTTTAATGAATGGATTTGCTTTATCAATGCCATAGATACTATTTCCTTTATCGAAGACTAATGTCTGTGGCGAGTTGATATATTTAGGTGAAGAATCATCCATGGTTCTAGCTCCGAAACCAGTTACTTGTCCCTGCATGTTATGTATAGGAAACATCAGATGGTTACGGAATCTGTCATAACTACCTCCAGTTTCCCTCCCGATTATCAAGCCAGCATCCTTCAATTCTTGCTCCTCATAGCCTTTTTGGGTAATAAATATCATCAAAGCATCCCAGCTATCAGCACTGAATCCCAGGTGAAATATTTTTGCAGTTTCCATAGAGATATTTCTCTTGGCGAGATAGTTTCTGGCCATTTTTCCTGCACTGGTATTTATTAATAAATGATGGTAATACTCACTAGCTGCCTCATTGATCTGAAATAGTCGTAGCTTCTTCTTATCTTCTACCTTGTTAGCTGTCGTCTTGTCCTGATTCAGGGTAATGCCTGCTCTGCTAGCTAACAATTGTAGTGCATCGCTAAAGTTTATTTCCTCTTTCTTCATAATGAAGGAAAAAACATCTCCACCAGTACCACAAGCTCCGAAACAGTGCCAGGTTTGTTGTTCTGGAAAAACGAAGAAGGAGGGGTGTTTCTCATGGTGAAAGGGACACAGAGCTTTGAAATTCCGTCCTGCTTTTTGTAAAGAGACATAATCTGAGATAAAGTCAGCAATGTCTATTCTCTGCTTAATTTCGTCTATGTTACCCATCTGGCTCGTTACACCTTAGTCTATTGATGCTGGTTTACTTCGAGCTAGCTTATTGCAGGACGTCATGAATGAGTTATTCTATAATTGAGATTAAAAATAGTTCTCCTTTATTTTACGAAAGTAAAGGTCTGGCACTTCACTCCACACTCAGCTCAACTATATATTAACATATTAGGGGAAAATATATAAAAGACTTGTTTGATGGCTATAGTATTATGTAAGTGTTAGTTTCAAGCTTGTTGATTATCTAATCTTATAAAGGTAAAATAGAGTCTCGACTGGAAAATGGAGGCGGTAATATGTTGATAGAAATGGCAATTGATAGTATCAGAGCGAGTATGGTAAATGATCGCCTTCGCGCTGCGATCCTGAAAGAAAAAGATGCGGATAGATATTTACCTATATGGATTGGCCCACCAGAGGCTGATGCTATCCTGTTGAAGTTGCAAAATATTGAACTGTCTCGTCCACTTACACACGATTTATTGCAATCTGTGATTAGTGCTTTGGGGGCTTCAGTTGATTATGTTGTAGTTAGTGACCTTCAGAACGATACCTTCTTTGCAAAACTTTATATCAATTTGGGCAAGGAGCAAATAGAAATTGATTCTCGTCCCAGTGATGCTTTAGCTCTGGCAGTGAGGGTAGGGGCGCCAATATATGCCGACTCAGAGGTGCTGAATAAGGCCGGCATTATACTTGAAGAGGAAACAGGAAAGCCTACTTCGGAAAGAAGAGTTGATGATAAAGAACTGAAGGGACTTTCTGCATATGAAGATTTTATTAACACACTTGATTTAGATGATTTCAACAAACGCAAATCATAGCGATGTGTCATGTAAATCTGCTGTATTGCTGGCTGTACCTTTTACATCACAATAATTGTGTACTGTTAATGTTATTCTGCTGAATTACAGGAATGTTAAGGGAGGAAATGTGATGGCTAGTGACGATTTCTATGAACTTCCAGTAAAAGACATTATGGACAAGAACCCCCCTTTAATTGTCAAAACTGCCACTATACGTATGGTAGCGAAGAAAGTGTGTCAGAAAAGACGGCATGTCTGGGTTGTTGAGCAGAAAGATAGCAGAAAGCTTGTTGGTGTTATTACCGAAAAGGATCTTCTTGATATCGTCAGTCCAATTTCCAGAGAAACTTACATAATTGGTGTTATGAACCCTATATCTCTGCGACACAGCGAATTGTACACTGCTGAGGATATCATGGCTAAGCCAGTGAGGAAATGTTCTCCCGATACAACAATGGAAGAAGGTCTTCTTCTTATGAAGAATTGCAGGATACGAAGATTGGCGGTAACAGAAGGAGATGAGATAGTCGGGGAACTGTCTTTGAGTACTATAATAAAAGCTTATTATACCATTCAAGATAGCCCGTAAAACTTCTAACTGAAGTGGAACATGAGACGATGCTTTTTCAGCACAGTTTATTGTTTTAAGAGTGCCTGGGTAAAGCATCTTTTTATTAAAATTCTCCAGGGAAAAGGAATGCCACTCTTTTAATAGAGATGAATTTAGTTTTAATAGTAGGAATAATTATTGTTGCCGGCTTCCTGTGTGGATTGCTATCCGAGCGTTTAAAATTCCCCAGGATTACTGGATATATCCTCGTGGGTGTATTGTTGGGACCTTCTCTGTTTAATGTGATAACGTCACAGTCAATAGCTGACCTTAACATAATTACTGATATTGTTTTGGCTGTGATTGGGTATCTGATTGGTGGTAGCCTGAGGGCTAAGGCACTTCGTGGCTTGGGAAAGAGCGTTGCCTGGGTGACAGCCCTTCAGAGTCTGGGAGCATGGTTTCTGGTGACTCTAGTGCTGGCTATTCTGGGTCCTTTACTTGTTCCTGGGGGCACTTTTTGGCAACTGTATTTTCCCATGGCTTTCATAATAGGAGCGATATCATGTGCCACAGCACCAGCGGCCAGCATGGCGATAGTAAGCCAGTACAAGGCAAAAGGCCCATTAACTACCACCCTGTTGGCAGTGGTTGCACTTGATGATGGCATAGCTGTTATTGCCTTTGCCTTTGCCATGGGTATATGTCAGCCCCTGGTAAATGGTTCTATTGCCAGTTTATCCCTTAACCAGATGCTGTTCAGTCCTCTATTTCACATATTTGGCTCTATTGTTGTTGGAATCGTTTTGGCATTCGCATTGATTTACGTAAGCAAAGTAGTGAAAACGCGTGAATTGTTGCTGGTCCTGGTTTTTGGGGTAGTAATGGCTTGTTCTGGTGTTAGTTCATATCTTGATGTTTCACCAATTCTGGCGAGTATGACCGTTGGATTTGTTGTGGTTAACAGAGAACAAAGGAAGGAGATGTTTCAGGTAATAGAGGAAATCGAGGAGTTACTCTATGTGATGTTCTTTGTATTGGCTGGATTGCATTTTGAATTAGCTGTATTGAAGACGGCAGGATTGTTGGCAGCCCTGATAATCATGGCCAGGTTCGTGGGTAAATATGGAGGAGCATGGATAGGAGCCACCATTTCCCATGCAGTGGATAGTGTTAGGAAATATCTGGGTTTTGCATTATTACCCAAAGCAGGTGTTACCATCGGGTTGGTTATCGTCGCCAGTCAAGAATTCCCTTCCTTTGGTTCCATCATGTTAAATGCGGTATTAGCTTCTACAATAATTAATGAGCTTATTGCTCCACCTCTAACCAGGTATGCTATTTTAAAATCAGGTGAGGCGAGAATTGGTACTCTCCCCGGAGGAAAAGCTCTAAGAACTAGAGTCTGATATAGTTCATGCCACATATAAAATGTATCTATATATTTTAAGCACAGTGGAGAAATCTATCTATTAGTTCCTTGATCTTGTCTTCCTCCTGGTACAGAAATTCGCTTAAGTTCTGG
>JAUVYX010000175.1 GCA_030602865.1 Dehalococcoidia bacterium
CTTCTCTGGCCTTTCCTTAAGTCGAGTTTGTTTTGTGCTAAGCTGTCTCATATAGTAAAGCTTGGCTCGCCGTACTTTACCCCGCCGAAGTACTTCAACGCTCTAAATTAAAGGTGACTGAAAGGAAAAAGTACGCTCCACTCCAATACCTAAAAATACTTTCCTCACAGTGAAACTCCCTCCATCAACTCCCTTCTTGGTCCCTAGCACCATACCTTGAAAGTTCTGGATACGTTCCTTATCACCTTCAATAGTCTTCAGTCCAACCCTGACAATATCACCAGGTGAAATCTCAGGGATCTGTGCATTTAGTCTAGGTTCGACAACTCTTCTGATATCCATTTTTTCTCCTCGTCCGTAAAGGTTAATTTACTTATTAGATCGGGGCGTCTCCGCACCGTCCGCAAGATTGACTGTCTACGTCTCCAGCGTGCTATCTCACTATGATTTCCCGATAGCAATACCGAAGGCACTGACCATCCTTTGTACTCTTTTGGTCTAGTATATTGGGGGTATTCCAGGAGTCCACCCCAATGTGAGTCATTACTTGCCGACATCTGTGAACCGAGCACCCCTGGTATTAATCTCACCACCGCATCAATCAACACCGAGGCAGCTATCTCACCGGCACTGAGCACATAATCGCCGATACTAATCTCATCCGTAGCCAGATGCTCCCTGACCCTCTCATCTAAACCTTCATAATGGCCACAGATTAACATAAAATGGTGATGGCTGGCTAGTTCCTGAAGTACCTGTTGATTAAGTAATCGACCTTGCGGAGTAAGTAAAACAACAGGAGATTCTTGAGCATTAATTTGCTCATTTACCGCCTGTACCGCCTCGAATATAGGTTCAGGTTTAAGCACCATCCCAGGTCCAGCTCCATATGAATAATCATCTACCGTATGATGTTTATCATGAGTATAGTCCCGAATATTATGCGTTACTATATTGACTATACCACGCTCTGTTGCTCTCTTAATAATGCTCTGGTTTAAGGGAGAGCTTAGTATTTCAGGAAAGAGACAAAATATATCAATACGCATCAGGTGGTTTCCAAGACTATCTTTCTACAGTGAATCTTATCATATTTAAGATATCCGATAAAATTATTACGGTAAAGGCCAAAAAAACTTGACAAAATATACAATAGCTTTTATTGTATAACATGGTTGTGGTGAAAAGTGGGGAATAAGGGAAGATAGTACCAAAAAGTAGGGAAAAGATATGTTCTTCGGAGAATACAATTATAAAGTTGACGAAAAAGGAAGGGCACCCTTGCCTCCAAAATTCAGGCGCGAGATGAAAGATATCGTGGTATTGAGCAGGGGACTCGATAAATGTATTTCTGCTTACCCTCTAGCCGAATGGAAAAGAGTGGCAGAGAGCTTGTCCTCCAAGGCAATGGGTCCAACCAGTTCAAGAAGAATTAATCGTTCAATCTTCGGCTCTGCATTCAGTGTCTCTTTTGATAAGCAAGGGAGAGTAATATTACCTCCAACTTTACGTGACTATGCTGAAATCAAGGAGGGGGTAGTTGTTTTAGGAGTGAACAACTATGTGGAGCTATGGAATTCTGAATTATGGAAGGCGGAAAAGAAGGAATCTGATGACCAGGTATCTCAAATAGTAGAAGGTCCGGAGGCATGATGACAAGCACAGTTGTATCGATACCAAATCATATTCCTGTTCTAGTCAAAGAGGTAATAGAGGGATTGCAAGTCCATGTTGACAGGTCTTACATAGACTGCACATTAGGACTGGGAGGGCATACAGAAGCCATCCTAAAACACATTTTGCCCGGAGGGAAGCTTCTAGGTATCGATGCTGACACTGAAACTTTTAATATCACTCGGAAAAAACTAAGCAATTATGGTAATGCAGTTACCCTTATAAATGACAATTTCAATAATCTTGAGGATATTTGCCTTAAAAACAATTTCTATCCAGTGGATGGCATTCTATTTGATCTTGGTGTTTCCTCCTGGCAATTAGATTCGGCTAAACGCGGTTTCAGCTTCCAAAACGAAGCTCTACTCGACATGAGATTTACACCAGGAAAAGGACCAACAGCTGCAGAAATAATCAATGAATACTCAGAACAAGAGATAGCACACATTATCAAGCATTATGGAGAGGAAAGGCATAGTCGTCAGATAGCCAGTCTCATAATAAAAAACCGTCCAATTAATACCACCTCTGAGCTTGCCAGACTAATAAGAGATGCTATTGGATACAGGCAAGGAAGGATTAACCCTGCTACTAAGACATTCATGGCACTTCGCATTGCTGTCAATCAGGAACTTGAGAACCTAAAAATAGCATTGGAGCAGGTAGTTAGTCTTCTTCGTGCTAAAGGTAGATTAGTTGTTATTAGCTATCACTCACTGGAAGATCGGATTGTCAAGCAATTTATGAAACGTGAATCCATGGATTGTATCTGTCCACCCGAGGCAATAGAATGCCGCTGCGGACACATTGCCAGCTTAAAGATAATATCAAAAAAGGTAATCAAACCCAGTTCATCGGAAATAGGAAATAACCCACGTAGTCGTAGTGGGAAAATGAGAATTGCTGAGCGACTTAGCCAAGAAGGCAAATAATAAAAAGGAGGTTGGAAATGGTACACAAAATTGTTTCAGCTATTGATGTAGGCACAACAAAAATAGCGACCATCGTAGCTGATATCAAATCACAAGGCAACATTGAAGTTCTGGGGGTAGGGGTTGTTCCCAGTCGTGGCTTACACAAAGGTATTGTGGTTAATATGGATGAGGCCAAGACATCTATTGCCAGTTCAATCAAAGAAGCCCAAACAATCAGTGGTATCAGAATTGATTCTGCTTATGTAGGAGTAACCGGCAGGCATGTCAGCAGTATTAACAATCATGGCGTTGTAGCCATTCCTCGAAATGACCGCCTGGTTCGCTCCCGAGACCTCAAGAGGGTATTATCTGCTTCCCGTGACTTACCTGTTCCTGAAGGCAAGAAACTACTCCATGCCATCCCTCGCTACTATACCCTAGATGGTGAAGAGAGAGTAAAAGAACCAGTAGGAATGCACGGTAACAGGCTGGATGTGGAAACTCATATAATCACCGCATCAGTATCCTCAGTGCAAAACTTGGTTAAATGCATACGTAGTACTGGAATAGATGTTGATGATTTAATCCTGGAACCTCTTGCCAGCAGCGAGGCCGTGTTAACTGAACAGGAGAGAGAAGGTGGGGTAGTCATGGTTGACATCGGGGGAGGAACCACCGATATAGCTGTATTCAGGCAGGGGAACATCTTCCACACAGCAATCATTCCAGTAGCTGGCTACCAAATCACCAGCGACATCGCCATAGGTTTAGGCCTGCCCTTTAACATAGCTGAGCGAATGAAAAAGGCGTAC
>JAUVYX010000064.1 GCA_030602865.1 Dehalococcoidia bacterium
GATGGATTTTCTGGTAGCTGTCCCGTAGCCCAGCTTGGAGATTGTTTTATTAATCGCTGTCAGGTTAACAGTTACCGGGTCATATTCTACAGAAGCCTTTCCCGATGCATAGCTCAGCTTTACCTGCTCTACGCCGTTCATCTCTGAGAGTCCTTTCTCAATGGTGGCGGCACATGTAGTGCAGGTCATTCCGGTTATATGAATATGAGCCTTTGTTGATTTCTTACTATTAGTAGTTTGAGTTTTTTCCATCAGGTTCTCCGAAATCCTGTCTGAACATAAATTATCGTTAGGTTTCTATTCCACGAATTCCACAGTCAGCTCTTTTACATCCCAGAGAGGCTCTATCTTCTCGGTTATCTCGCTCTTTATTGCGGCAGCAAACTGGTGATTCGGAGGTAATGCAATAACTATCCGGACGTTGCCATCCTTTAGCTCAATGTTCTGCACCAGATTTGTATGCATAAGGTCTAATCCGGCCATAGGGTTCATGACTTTCCTGAGGCGCTTGCGTAGCAACTCTATAGTGGTCGGAATTCTCTCCTTTACCAAACCGTGGCGCTCTTCGTAGTTGGTAATGGCCGAGCGTAAGCCCTCTATGGCAAGCACCGAGCAATGGGCTTTGATTTTGGGTAGCCCTCCCAGCGCATTTGAAGCCTGCTGCCAGGTAATTTTCCTGGCTTCATCCACTGTTTTCCCTTTAGCCATTTCCGTAATGATAGAGCCAGTAGCGATGTTGGACGCACAACCATAAGATTCGAATTTGATGTCCTGGATAATAGTCGTATCAGGGTCAACCTTGATATGTACGGATACCATGTCGCCACAGGCAGGACTGCCTTCAAGTGCCTTTCCATCGGCATCCTCAATCTTACCCACATTGCGCGGGTGGCGAAAATGCTCCATTACTGTTTCACTATATGGGAAGCTCATTTCTAACCCTCCTAGTCTTCTTTTTGTTTGCCCAGTGGGCTGATATCTCTCAACTCGTGTACCACCTCGTCCAGCGTCTGGATAATAGCGTCGACGTCTTCCATCGTGTTATAACGTCCGAAGGTAAAACGTATTGACCCGTGTGCTCTTTCATGGTCGCCACCTATACCGAAGATAACATGGCTACCTTCAAGTGAGCGACTGAAGCAGGCAGAGCCGGTGCTTACGGCAAAACCATGCATATCAAGGTGAAGGGTGATAGCTTCGCCCTCTATGAAATGGAAAGAGATGTTGGCATTTTGCGGTAACCTCTTAAAGCGATGACCGTTTAGGATGGTGTCTGGTATCACTGCCAGTAGGCGGTCAATAATGCGGTCGCGCATTGATTGCAATCGCATCGTTTCTTCAGGAGTGACCAGTTCTACTGCTCTGGCAAATCCTGCTGCGCCGGGTATGTTCTCCATACCCGCCCTAAGGTCGAACTCTTGGAAGCCACCATCTACCCACTTGGCTATTTTTGTTCCTTTACGGATGAATAGCCCTCCTATGCCCTTGGGTCCATGAATGGTATGGGCAGATACGGTGATTAAATCTACAGGTATGCTTCTGACATCAAGGGGAACTCTGGAGAAGGTGTGAGTTGCATCCGTATGGAACAGAACACCTTTCTCTCTGCAAATGCCAGCAATGCCGGCTATATTCTGAATGGTGCCGATCTCCTGGTTGGCGTGCTGTATGGAAACAAGTATTGTCTGGCTAGTGATAGCTTCTTTCAGCCTGTCGAGGCTCACAAAGCCGTCACCATCTACATCCAGGTAAGTTACCTGGAATCCCTGCTTCTCAAGGGCTCTGGCACTGTTTAGCACCGGAAAATCCTCGATTCCTGATACGATGATATGTTTTCCTTTCTGGTTACCAAGAGCCAGTGCCACTCCTTTCAGTGCTATGTTTGAGGATTCGGTGCTTCCTGAGCTAAAGATGAACTCTTCGGGTGACGCACCCAGGGCAGTAGCAAGGGCTTCCCTGGCGCTATCCAATACCTCCCTGGCTTCTATGCCTTGTGAGTAGGCAAACTCCGAGGTGGCGATGCCATACTTATCGAAGAAATACGGTTTCATTGCCTCCAGCACTTGTTCATCAAGCCGGGTGGCTGCTGAGTTATCCAGATATACCTGACGCCTGTTTAGCATATTGTTCTCCCATCTATATAAAAAGGGTTATTGTTGATTCTCTTGCCTCATTTATGTAGGTGCCTACTCCACAATACTCTGATATCAGCTCTTCACGCAGATCTTCTTTCTTTATCCCCATTATTTCCATGGTCATGTCGCAGGCGAGGATTTTACCTCCGAGCTCATTGAAGTCCTGCAATAGTTTCTCTAAAGAGGCTACACCGGCCTGTTTCATTTTGCGTTTAACCATCCATTTGCCAAGGCCCAGCATGTTCATTTTCGACAGAGGGCCCTTTTCCAGACCGCCTTTCTTAAGGCGTTGCAGTCCCCAGAAGGTGAAAAAAAGCGATACTTCCATTCCCATTGCCAGTGCCCCGTTGGCTACTATGAGGGCGCTGTAAATCTTATCCATTTCTCCGCTGTGTACAATAATGGTAGCTTTATCTGCCATATTTGCTTTCTCCTTCTACCTGCGTATCCTTATTTTCCAGATTCCGTTATCCTCCTGGACATCTATAAGTTCCAGACCCAGTGCCTTGACAGCCATCGGTATCTCTTTCTTGGAAGAGGGATGGGTACCGATAATCTCTATCAGGTCACCTTCCTTAGCTTTTCTCAGTGCCTTACGAGTTTCCACCAGGGGAATCGGACAGGTTTCACCAGTGCAATCCACCTTTATCTCAGCCATTTTCTATTACCTCTATTTAACATTAATTTAGTCGTTGTAAATAACGTTGAGCCTGAAGGGCCGCCTTGGCCCCTTCGCCGGCGGCAATAACTATCTGCTTCTCTGGAGCGTTTGTGACATCTCCGGCGGCGTAAAGTCCTGGCAATTCTGTCTCGCAAGAGCAGTTGACAGGTACCTCTCCAATCCTGTTCAGTTTAATAAGGGTATTTACTGGCTCGGAATTAGGTATTAGCCCGATTTCAATGAAAACTCCACTAACATCGAGTCGTTTACCTTCGCCGCTCTTCAGGTTTTTTATCAGTAATCCTTGAACGAAATCCTGCCCCTCGATTTTTTCCGTTTGATATTCGGTGAATATGTTCAAGTTGCCTGCATCGGGCAGCTTGTTTTTAAGAATAGCGTCACCGGTCAAAGGAGTAAGGGAAACAAGGTCCACATGTTCTGCAATTTTTACCATATCCAGTGCTGCCTCGATGGCTGAATTACCTCCACCTATCACGGCTACCCGCTGCCCTGAAAAGACAGGGCCATCACAGATGGAGCAGTAAGTTACACCTTTGCCTATATAATTATCCTCTCCAGGAATGTTAAGTTTTCGAGGTTTCTTTCCGGTAGCCAGAATTATTGCCTGGGCCTGGTATTTATCACC
Organism: Dehalococcoidia bacterium; assembly: GCA_030602865.1. Next base: position 3,443 of record JAUVYX010000064.1, read on the forward strand.
AGATTCTGTTGTAGCCTCAAATACACCTTCTGTCTTGTCCAGTTTCGTTATTTTTTCACCGATTTTCTGGTCTATTGGATACTGGCTTGCTTGATCATGAAATTTATCTACCAGTTCTGCGCCCTCTATAAATTGATAGCCAAGGTAATTCTCAATACCAAGTGTCAAATTTACCTGGCCGCCGATATCGCCACTAATCAGCAGTGTCTTTAGCTGCTTACGAGCGGCATATATACCAGCAGCCAATCCCGCAGGTCCTCCGCCTATTATTATCAACTCATACATGGTTACTCCTTTAACTTAACCTGACCCTACCGGGTTACCCTGATAGCACTTTGTCTAGTAGTGTTTGATTGAAACCAACAATAATTTCATCATCGATAACGATTACCGGTATACTCATCTGGCCTGACAGGCGTACCATTTCTTTAGCTTTGTCTTTATCTTGTGCCACATTATTATCAGTATAAGAGATGCCTTTACCTGACAGGTAAGCTTTGGCTCTTTTACAGAAAGGGCAGGTAGGAGTCGAATATATAGTTACTTTTTTCTTAGTCATTTTCCCCTCCAGTACAGGATTTATCCATGGTTAGCTTTCAGGAGGAATGCAGGCACCCACTATCGGATTACCACAAACAGGGCAAGTAGCTATTAAAGCTACCTGGCAATGGGGACAAATACCTGGCTTTGTTGATTCATATCCACAATTCGGACAGACATACTTTGTATCTTGCATAGCACCATTCTCCACATTATTTAGTTTAAAAGATTGTAAGTTTGTTCAGTAGGCATGTCAATTTTATTTACTCTATCAGTGAGGTAACACTTCTTTTCATATTCCATCCATGCCCGCCATTTCATTTTCATAAGCACTGGTGTTATTAAATAAAACTGGCTTTTATCTGTATATGATATAAATCATGTATTGGGATTGTACAGAGCATTATTATAATGAAGCTAGACATAATAGGTATCTAAAAAAAGGAGGAAAGAATAATGAGTATGTTTTGTTATCAATGTGAGCAAACAGCAGGAGGTACAGGCTGCACTTCTGTAGGGGTGTGCGGTAAGGATAAAAATGTCAGCAGTCTGCAGGACACCCTGATATTCGCATTGAAGGGAGTTGCTGCCTATGATTTCCATGCCAGGGAGCTGGGTCATGCCGATCCTGAAGTAGCGGCTTTCTATTCGAAAGCCCTGTTCTCGACACTCACCAATGTAAATTTCGATTTAAGTCGATTTGTCGACCTGGTCCTGGAATGTGGGAAAATAAACTTAAAAGTAATGGAGGTTCTCAATAAGGCACACGTTGAGCATTTTGGTATTCCCAGTCCCGCTAAAGTTAATAGAGGGACCAGAAAAGGGCATGGCATCCTGGTTACAGGACATGACCTTCTTGATTTGGAGGAATTGCTCAAGCAGACTGAGGGAAAAGGCATCAATATCTATACTCATGGAGAGATGTTGCCGGCACATGGCTATCCTGAGCTTAGGAAATACAAGCACCTGGTGGGTAACTATGGTGGGCCCTGGCAAAAACAGAAGAAGGAGTTTGCAGATTTTCCGGGAGCAATCCTGGTTACGACTAACTGTGTGTTGACTCCAAAGGCTGATACTTATGGAGACAGGCTGTTTACATGCGGGATAACAGGAGTGCCAGGTAGTAATCACATAGAAGGTAGAAACTTTGCTCCTGTAATTGAAAAAGCGCTGTCGTTACCCGAACTAAGCGATAAGACAGGGGGCATTTTCACTACTGGTTTTCATCATACAGTCGTACTGGGACTGGCTGATAAAATTGTAGCTGCTGTCAAAACAGGCAGGATACGACATTTCTTTCTTATTGGGGGATGTGATGGAGCGAAACCAGGACGCAATTACTTTAGCGAACTGGCTGAAAAGGTTCCACAGGATTGTATAATTATTACACTGGGTTGTGGTAAATACAGGTTCAATGATAAGGATTTTGGTGACATCGATGGTATACCTCGACTGCTTGATATGGGACAGTGTAATGATGCTTACTCGGCTGTTGAGGTAACACTTGCTCTTGCCAAAGCTTTCAATTGCGGGGTGAATGAACTGCCGCTTTCGATAGTGCTCTCGTGGTTTGAGCAGAAGGCCGTGGCAATATTGCTGTCGCTACTGTATCTGGGGGTTAAAGAAATTCGTCTGGGTCCCAGCCTTCCAGCCTTTATTACCCCTGATGTATTGCAGGTGCTCCAAGATAACTTTGATCTCAAGGCCATTACCACTCCGGACGAGGATCTGAAAGCCATGCTTGGTTCTTAGGCAGACAAATCCACACTAAACTGTGTGCTCGTCTAGACAGGGAGGACTGAGAGGATAGAAAAGTAAAGAGGGCTATGATAGCCCTCTTTACTTTAGAACAGTGATAATAAGCCTGACGAGTCTAACGATCACTTCAATTCCGAGCACAATCGCGATAATATTCAGGATTACAATAGCGATCGTGGGGGAAATTGTTGCCA
>JAUVYX010000070.1 GCA_030602865.1 Dehalococcoidia bacterium
CCAGCCCGTCGGTGGGAACCAATCCTCTGGCGATAGCTATACCGTCAGGTAAAAAACCTCCGTTTGTGCTTGATATGGCAACCAGCGTGGTAGCAGGCGGTAAGTTAGAGATAGCACGAAGACAGGAAGCGAGCATTCCCAAAGGATGGGCAGTGGATGGCGAAGGCAAACCACTGACCGATCCCAGCAAGACGAAGTACGGCCTTCCCACAGGCGGCTTGTTGCCATTGGGTGGTGAAGCTGAGACAGGCGGATACAAGGGCTTTGGCCTGGGTGTAGCTATAGATATACTCTGTAGTCTGCTCTCAGGAGCAGGTCCTAATATTTTCCTGTCAAAACTGGCGGAGGACCCCGGCAATCCCTTCAACCATTTCTTTGGTGCCATTCGTATAGGAGGTTTTTTGCCTGTCGACGAATTCAAGGAACAGATGGACAGAATGACAGAGGCGTTTGAGGCCCTACCAACGGTACCCGGGGTGAAAAAGGTATACCTGGCAGGGGGGCCGGAGGCGGAGATCGTCGAAGAAAGAAAAACAAATGGCATTCCCCTGGACGAGAGGGTCATCCAGACGCTTAAAGACCTGTCCACCGAGCTTGATATAGAGTATGACCTAAAATAGCACGGCCCTCAATTAATGGCATGGCCAAGCCGAAAGGGAGCAAACTGTACCACTAACAGAATATAAATCTGTTTTTCAGGCTGTTTCTCTAACTCTTATTGATTAAGCCAGTATTTGGGCTTACCTCCCTTAAAGACCTCGACAATCTGGCTGAATACACCTCGACGGAGGGCAAGCAGGGAGTCCTCTGAATATCCTGCGGTATGGCCGGTGATAATAACATTATCAAGGGTAAACAAAGGTTCGTCAGCGAGGCATGGTTCGTTTTCAGTTACATCTAGCCCTGCTCCAGCAATGTCGCCAGCTTTCAATGCATGGTAAATTGCCGTATTATCCACCAGCCCACCTCGTGCTGTATTCACCAGGTATGCGGTTTTCTTCATCTTTTCAAACGTCACGGAGTTGAACATGTGAAAAGTCGATTCCGACAGAGGGGCATGTATGGAAATTACATCAGAGGTTTTTAGCAATGTATCGAAATCCACCAGTTCCACTCCCAGCAATTTCGCATCATCGGCAGAGACAAAGGGATCAACGGCTATGACCTTAAAACCAAAGGCTTGAGCTCTTCCAGCCACGTTGCGTCCAATACTTCCCAATGCAACCAGTCCAAAGGTCTGCCCAGTAAGGCGAAAGACAGGGTAATTTTCGACCCACGTCCATGTCCTCTCCTTCCATTGTCCCTTCTTTATTTTCTGGCTGATGTTAATTTTTCGCATCAAAGCAAGTGCCAGTGCCATGGCATGGTCAGCCACTTCCTGCTCACAAAATCCCCGTACATGCGCCCCATATACCCCATGACGTGTCAATGCAGGCAGATCAAGAGCCTCAAATCCTATTCCTGTACGCACAGCAATCTTACACTTTTTAGCTACATCCAGTATCCTGTCGGTAATCGGGATTGAGGAAGTCACCAGAGCATCAGCGTCAGCAGCCAGCGGCAGGGCGCTTTCTTCATCAGTGACATTCGCCATAACAATCTCAGCATCTACTTCCTCCAGCATCTTCCTCTCCATTTCCATATTCACCTTGGCATAATTCAGAACCAGCACTTTATATCTCGCCATATCTCCTCCTTTATTGCAAGTATCAAACATGATAGTAAACAACCCTTTTCCAGAAGTCAACGGCTCATAAAAAGAGATGTTCTCAGCTAAGGAATGGATGATCGCATAACCAGAAGTGACAGACGGGGAATATTATCCTGAATCCCTTGAAAGAACAAAATGTGAGGCATAGAATCACGGTAGAAATCAGAGTAAGGAGAGTGGGACAAGGGGGGGTAAGATAGAAAAGAAGATATAGAAGAATCCGAAAGTAATTAGATATCAGCAATTCAGCATTATGTCAATAATAAATCACCGGTAATTCCTCCCTTAATTTTTTTTGCGTGACATACTACAAATACTCTCGTATAATGATATAAACTGCAATAAAAGAAGGAGAGGATCAGAACTTAGCTGAATTGAGGGGGTTACTCGAAAGGAATTTTATCAACCATCGTGAACTGATAAACCCCTTTTTCGCCTCCTTAAACAGCAAGAAAAACATGGAGGGGCATCATGCATAATGAGTTTACAGCAATTATTGAAAAGGATGAAGATTGGTATATTGCTTACTGCCCCGAGGTTCCGGGAGCAAATGGGCAAGGCAAGACAATCGAGGAGTGTAAAGCAAGTTTAGCGGCAGCGATCTCACTTATACTGGAAGATAGGCGTGAGGACGCCATGCGCGGATTACCAGAAGATGCAATTCGCGAGATCGTCGCAGTCTGATGAAGAGACAAGCCATCCTGCGCCATTTGCGTCGGCATGGTTGCTACCTCAAGAGAGAGGGAGGATCGCATTCGCTTTGGGTGAACCCAGCAAATGGTTCTGTAGAGACAGTGCCGCGACACACCGAAATCCCCGACAGACTTGGCAGAAAAATATGCAAAGGCCTCGGAATCACCAATTTCCATAAAGAAGAATGAGAAAAATTACCGGTAGACTCTTTCATATCTATCGAGATTTGATTTGATGATGACACGCTCTAAATATCAAAGAACAGCCCAACAAGGCGCTGCACCGGACGGCAATTCTGCCGCGCTTTATAGCCACCAGTGAGCTTCGGCGTTGCCCAGCACATAAGCTATACTTATCATAGTAGTAATGCTACTATGAGCTATCCCCTCAAAACTTTCGTATCGTTAATTCTTCCCTTAGTTAGGAATATGAGACACTACTGGATAGAACGAGCAAGGAGTTATCTTTGAACTGGAAGCCTTCCAAGATATTTTATGGGTGGTGGATCGTTGGAGCAGCCTTTGTCATTGGGTTCTTTATAGCAGGAAGCATGTTCCTGAGCTTCACGGCGTTTTTCGAGCCGATAGCAGATGAGTTTGGCTGGAGCTACGCGGAGGTTTCCCTGGGATTCTCACTGCGAGGGATGGCTCTGGGCCTATTTGCTCCACTCATTGGAATATTAGTCGACCGCTGGGGACCCAAGAGACTGATATTCCTTGGAGCCATAGCCGCCGCCAGTGGCGTATTGCTGCTCAGCAAGGTCAGTTCGCTGGCGATGTTCTACACGGCTTTCCTGTTGATGGCAGTCGGCTTGAGCAGTTGCACCCTGACAGTACTGATGACTGCGATAGCAAATTGGTTCCATGCCAAAATTGGCCTGGCCAGCGGCATTGTAACCTGCGGCTTCGGCTTTGGAGGGCTGCTGATACCCGTAATAGTAAGTCTTATCGATAGCTTCGGCTGGCGTAGTTGCTTGGTCATACTTGCACTGGCAATGCTGGCACTGTTATTACCACTTTCATTCGTTTTCCGACATAAACCAGAACAATATGGGTATATGCCTGACAATAAATCCTACAATCAAAGAGAAATTGAAATCTCACAGGAAACAGCAGCTAGCACTACTGAAAAACCTGGCATGAAAGAATTATTAACCAGCAAGGCATTCTGGCACCTTGCAATCGCCTTCACCGCCTTCCATACGTCACTGGTATCTTTAGTAGCACATATAATGCCTTACCTGAGCAGCATTAATATGACACGTGCCAATGCCAGCATCGTCGCCACTGCAATGCCCTTGACAAGCATCATCGGTAGTCTCACTTTTGGCAGATTGGGAGATAAATTAAAACGTAAAAATGTCGCAGCGCTCACTTATGGCATGACATGTATAGGTTTAATATTCCTTGCTTTGACCTCTACCATAGGCCTGTGGGCTCTGGCACCATTTCTGTTTTTCTATAGTATTGGATATGGCGGCGGTAATGCTATGAGGCCTTCTCTTACCAGTGAGGTATTTGGCAGGGAGAGCTTTGGTAAAGTCTTCGGATTGATGGTGGGTATCAACTCGCTGGTCAGCTCGGTAGGACCACTTCTGGCAGGCTGGACTTACGACAATTGGGGCAGTTACCAGGCCGTCTGGTTTATCTACGCTGGATTAGCGTTCATCTCCCTCATTTCAGTACTTACTACCCCCACATACACCCCAAAATCAGCAAACTGAACTTGAAAAACAACAGTTCTTCCCTTTTCGCAGAAATAAAGGAGAATCCCAATTTCAGGGAGTAGCGATGTGCTGATATATTGGGCTGCCTGTGATACCATGTGAAACGTTCGTGGTAATATCATAACCGGGCATGGACCACGCAATGCTGCATTCACATTAAGAACAAAAGGAGGACAACAATGCCTATCGTAACCGTACTCGCAATCGAAGGTAGAACCGCGGAGCAAAAACGGGGGCTGGTAAAAGATATAACCGAAGCAGTGGTGAAAAACTTCAAAACAACACCTGAGAAAGTAAGCATAGCCATTCGCGAGATAAAGAAAGAGAACTTCGCGGTTGGCGGCATTTTGTTCAGCGACAAGTAGAGGTCCTTCACTGTCTGGTGCTAAAAAATAAAAACTCAACTTCCCAACAACATGTTTTATTTAATAAAACATGTTAATGCAGGTTAGTAATCAAAGAATGAACCAGTATATAAGAACTCCAAGGGTTTTCTATGGATGGTGGATAGTCGGAGCATCTTTCCTGATTGCCCTGTACTTAGCCGGGACCATCGGTTATGGTTTTACCGCTGTTTTTGAGCCGATAGCAAGTGAATTTGGCTGGAGTTATGCACAGGTATCTTTTGCTTCGTCTCTCCGCGGTATGGAAGCGGGCTTGATGGCGCCTGTGATTGGCATGATGGTTGACAGGCATGGCCCAAGACGTCTCATATTTGTTGGGTCACTGCTCCTCGCTACAGGAACCTTCCTGCTTAGCCAAACCACATCGCTACTTACCTACTATGGTGCGTTTGCCCTTATTGCAATAGGAATGAGTGCCTGTACAATCACTGTGCTGATGACCGCAGTTATGAACTGGTTTAGAAAAAAATCGGGCATAGCTAGTAGTATCGTAAGCGCTGGATTTGGCTTCGGAGGATTGATGGTACCAATAATCGTTTGGCTCGTCGACAGTTATGGGTGGAGACAAGCTGAGTTCATCCTGGCAATAGGAGTACTGTTGCTAATCCTCCCGCTCTCTTTTCTCTTTCGCAGCAAACCTGAAGACTATGGCTATTTGCCAGATGGAGAAACAAGCAAAGACCTTTCCTCAAATATGGTTATTGAGCCTCAAGCAGGCGTATCATCCAGCCAGGATGAACTCGCGATCAGTGGGAAGCAGGCAATACATAACCGTACATTCTGGCATCTGTCAGTAGCCTTTCTTCTCCATCATATCGTCATGAGTAGCGTCGCAACACACGTGATGCCCTATCTCAGCAATATCGGATTTGCTAAGTCCCGATCGAGCCTTGTTGCTACTGGAATCCCTCTGGTAAGCGTCGGTGGACGCCTTAGTTTTGGTTGGGCAGGAGACAGGCATGATAGACGTAAACTCACTGCTATTTCCTTTATATTGGTCAGTATTGGCCTGATCTGCTTTGATTTTACAACGGTAGCCGCCTGGTTAACCATTCCTTTCTTGCTTCTTTTTGGCCTTGGTCATGGTGGCTGTTGTGTATTAAGGCCAACTC
>JAUVYX010000219.1 GCA_030602865.1 Dehalococcoidia bacterium
GACGAAGGCAATCCTGCTCACAATAATGATAGTCAGAACAGCAAGTCCCGCCAGAAACTTGCCATTGATTACAGCGTCTCTATAAATAGGTTGTGATAAAAGTCGACTTAGATTGCCACTGGTTTTTTCGCTATTAATAGCATCAAATCCCAGAGCTATGCTTATGAGGGGTATAAATAGAGATATGAAGAAAGGATAGGCTGGCAAATTACTCCCTGATGTAGTAAACAGCTTTAGAAATATTAAGTTCGTGAGAGGAGTTACTTCGCTTCTAATATTCTGGGTAGCTATATATATAGCAAATATTCCAGCCAAAAAAACTAAGCCAAATAAAATTACGAATCTCTTACTATTAAGATGGTCAGCTAATTCTTTACGAAAAACAGCATACATAAATTACTCACCACGGCTGAACTTTTTGTAAATTTTTTCTAAACTCATTTCCTCGACTTTTATTCCTATCAAAGACCTTCCTGAGTCGACGATTACCTTTGCTATCTGCGATCTAATATCTCTTTCACAACTGATTAGCATCGAATTGGACGAAACGGTTATGCTAATTACACTCTTAATCTGCTTTATCAGTTTGATAATTTCATCGTCTGCTTTTTCCACTTGAACTTCAACCTGGTAACGTTCTTGCCCCCTGCCTTGTCTGCTTAGTTGCTCCATTGGACCTTCGGCTACTAATTTCCCTTTTGCTAGTATACCCACTTTTGTGCATACTTTTTGTACATGATTAAGTTGGTGAGAACAAAAAATAACAGATATTTTCTGTTTAGACATCTTCACAATGAGGTCAAGGATCTCTGTTATTCCATTTGGGTCGATACCAGAAGTGGGCTCATCCAGAAAGACGAGCTTTGGCTTTTTGATTAACATATCTGCTATACCCAGACGTTGTTTCATACCCTGAGAGAAGGCACCTACAGGTTTCTCTCCTACATCTGATAAACCTACGGAATTCAGTAGTTCCTCGATATTTTTTACGGTTTCCTCTTTGGGAAGGCCATTTAAAGTTGCAGTGTACATTAAGTTTTGGCTGGCGGTCAGGTGTCTGTAAAAACCAACCCTCTCAGGGAGATATCCAACGATTTTCTTCACTTTGAGAGGCTCTCTGGAAGGATTAAAACCCCAGACCATGGCATCACCGGATGTCGGTTCGGTGAGCCCAAGCAACATAAGAATGGTAGTTGTTTTACCAGCCCCATTGGGACCCAGGAATCCAAAGACTTCCCCCTCCTCTATCTTGAGGTTAAGTTTGTTGACTGCAGTGAAATCACCGTAGTTTTTGGTTAGTTCTTTAGTCTCGACAACAATTTGTCTCATTATTAACGTCTGCCCAAACGTTTAAATACTAAGAAAAGTGCAGCTGCTATTGCGGCTATGATACCGATTGCTACGAAACCCCACGTGGTTGACGTTTCTACTGTTACTCTGATACCTAAATCTGGGGTATGCGAAGATGGTTCTCCCGAAAACTGCAGATTGACTATGTAATCACCTGATATGGTCTTTTTAGGAGGCTTAATACTAACCTCTATCTCTTGACTAGTTCCTGGGGATAGATTCTCGATCTTTTCTGGTGTGAAAGTCACACTCCATCCCTCTGGTTTACTTGAAGATAGGGTGACAGTATCTAGAGTTCCTGTTCCTATATTGGTAATACTGATAGGCAAGTAACTCTCATTGCCAGTCTTAGCTTTGATATTTAGTCGGCCTCCTGTCAATTCTGTTATTGCAATAAAATCATATCTCGCAGTGATCTTAGCAGTGAGATCGATGCTTGCTTTAAGGTCTTCTGAGCTCGCCTCTAATTGTATTGAATAATCCCCTGGTTCTGGGTAAAGCCAGTAGGGCGCTACGGCTACAACTACGATACTCTCCTTGATGGAGAATCTATTTATTCGCATAGCAGATATACGCTTATCACTGTTGTATCTGTCTTGGGCTGCATAAACCAACCAGTCTTTAGGTCCTGTGAGAGTGAGGTCAAAATTAAGGTCTTCGTTACCACCTGCTCTCGTGAAATCTACTTCAAAGACGAAAGAGGTATCGGATGGACCGGTTAAAGCAGGATACTTAGCCGATATTTCAAAGGTTTCTACATATTCTTCTTCTTCCTCCTCCTCTTCATCTTCTGGTAGCCAGGCTTGTTTTGAAAGCGTGCTGGTTAAATTTTCCTGCTCTATCACATTTGCCATAGCCAGTTCATTTAATGGCACACCAATTATCGTTAGACTAAGTAGTAGACTAGTTATCAGGCATATTATTCTTGTCTTGTTCATATTCCTTTCAACTCCTTAGGAAGTTAAGTTAGTAGTGCAACTTTTGTAATTAACATGTATGTGACTGCATTAATAATACGATGATGGGAAATATTCTAGCGACTTTCATATTACAGCAAGTTGCTGTATTGTAACGCAAGTATGGATACAACTGCAAGTGAAAAATATACTAGAGTAGCTTTTTATACACTGGGTTGTAAGCTAAATCAGGCAGAAACAGAATCACTGATTGGACAATTTCGAGAAGATGGATATCGAATCGTATTGCCTGCTGATCAGGCAGATATATATATTATTAATACATGTACGATAACACATGTTGCTGATTCCAAATCACGTCGTGCTTTAAGGGCTGCGAAGCGTAGAAACCCAGGCGCTATTGTCATTGCTATTGGATGTTATGCTCATAGAGCCCCCCACGAATTTACTTCTATTGCCGATCTTGTTGTTAATAACGTGGACAAGCCACGTTTGCTTGAAATTGTAAAAAGATTGCCATTGCAGGCAGACTCTGTGGTTATTAGAGGGACAAAGGGTCATGCTGTATCTGATGGCTTTCGGATACGTAGCATGATAAAGATACAGGATGGCTGTAATACACCGTGCACTTACTGCATTGTACCGAGTGTAAGGAATTATGAGCATTCTGTGC
>JAUVYX010000202.1 GCA_030602865.1 Dehalococcoidia bacterium
ATCCTTAATCAATATGCTTAGAGGTATGGCTATAGATATAACTACGCATAGACCCCTATTAGGCAACATAACCGGAGATCTATCGGGACCAGCCATAAAACCAGTGGCGTTGTATATGGTATATGAGGTAGCTGGTGCCGTGGAAGTACCGGTCATCGGCTGCGGCGGCATCACCACCGCCAGCGATGCCATAGAGTTCATCATGGCTGGAGCCAGTGCTATCCAGGTAGGCGCAGCCAGCTTTACCAACCCCCGTGCTCCGCTTGATATCCTGGAGGGAATAAAGCAATTTATAAAAAAAGAAGGGATAAATAATCTGACCGAGCTTGTTGGCGCTGCCCGGCGTTAAACGTCCGCGGAGGCATTATTCTTGACTATTTACTCGCACTGAGTTTGTCATGAATAGGCACTGTGATTGCACAATCTGGCTTTTTGTTATTAAGTAGCATTGATTGGTCATTGTTTCTCAATTAAACAACTTGATGAAATGTTGGATCATGCTCTGATGAAATGTGTAGCATAAGATTTGCTTACTGCGACATTTACAAAAAGCTATTAATCAAGCCTCGCCTTGTGATTATTATGCAAAATGTATAGAATTATAGTAATTAATAAGCCCTTGTGTTGTATTCACATCGTTAAATTGGCTGGAGCTTTTTATGGATGATGTTGAACTAATAGCTAAGCTCCTTACCCGCTCAGAGGGAAAAGATTTAGATTTCAAGTCCGTTCCCATAATAATCAACAATCCCAAAGATAAAGCTAGGTTCATAAAGAACCTGATTTGTATGGTAAATACTCCCCGAAAAGGTTCTGCATATATTATCAGCGGAGTTATCTGTAAACCAGATGGATCTAAGGTAATAGTCGGGATATCGGAGTCAGAACATCCAGACGATGCCGATTTGCAGGGGTTGATTGCCGGAAATGTTAATCCGATACCAAAATTTAGCTATAGGCCTGTACTATACGGGGGGGAAAATATAGGAATTTTAGAAATTGACTTCCAGAAAGGTGGCCCTTTCATGCCACTTTTGGAGTGCCCCAATACAATATCAAAAGGGCCAATATATTTTCGACATGGCTCATCCAATGCTGTGGCAACCTCTGCAGAATTTCGCGAAATCATAGCCTGGATGGATATAGAGGACAAACCCTTAAAACATTCAAGACTTATCGGGGGTACTCAAATAGACGTTGGTGGAAGTATTTTTGATTATCCTTGCTTTTTCCCATCGATTTCTTCTCTTAGGACTCAACTCAAACCCCTTGGATATCTTCGAATACTACGCGCTTCTAGCTATCCTTGGTTTCTGGTTTCAGCGTATGATATTTATCATTCTGAAGGTGATGACCGTAATATTTTAGAAGAATTACTAAAAGAAACATTGGCTAATAAAAAGAAAGTACTTTTAGATTGTGGTTACTATGAGAGCTCATGGAAAAACGATAAGGATTGGACTGAAGATAAGTTTTGGGAAATATTAAATAACTGTGAATATAGCTTCGCCTTTACTTTTGATAAAAAGGGCGAACTGGAGGAGATCTCGATTGATGATACGGTGAAAGAAGTCGTTGAGAGATGGACAAAAGATAGTGATGTGGCTAAGAACGGAATTATCATTCCTATTGTGCATCATGCGAAAAGTGAAAAATTCCCGCAAATCCTGCAACAAGTAGCTAAAACAATTAACCCTGTGATGATAGCTGTTCCAGAACGTGAACTTGGTCCAGGTATTTTGGCTTCTGCAAAAACTGTAATCAAGATAAGGGAAGCTCTAAACGAGACTGGTGGTTATTATCCTATCCATTTATTGGGTACTGGCAATCCTTTATCTATGTTAATTTATGCTGTCTGTGGAGCAGACAGTTTTGATGGTCTTGAATGGTGCCAAATGGTTCTTAATCATAATACTGGGTTGCCCCATCATCTGCAGCATTATGATTTCTTTGAATCTCAATCTAGTTACCGGTCCATACCAGGTTTCTCTCGGGATTTGGCGGCTATGATGCATAATTTAGATTTCTATTTAGCATGGATGAAGAAAGTTCAAGAGGCTATTGCGAATGGGGAGGCTATCACTCTTCTGAGAGAATATTTACCGACTATAAATGATCAAGATGGCCATGATATAAGTTCATTTGAAATGTTGAAAGATAAATTGCCAGAACTCTTTGAAGGAGAGTAAAGTATACAGGGAGAATTATCATGAGTTTAGTAACGCTGGTATCAGGAGGCATAGACTCTACTCTCATGGCTGTTTTAACTAAGGAGGAAGGGATTCATCAGTTTCCTCTATTCATCGACTATGGCCAAATCTGCAAGGAACAAGAACTAATAGCGTGCCTTAATGTGCATAAAAAGTTGGGGTTGTCATTACCAGTTATTATGAATGTTAGTGGTTTTGGAAACTTGATATCCTCTGGTCTTACAGACCCAAAGAAACGAGTTAACGAGGATGCATTTCTTCCTGGACGTAATCTGCTTTTTTTACTGGCAGGTAGTGCTTATGCATATCAAAATAATTGTAATGCGGTGGCTATTGCGCTGTTATCAGACGATTATAGCATCTTTCCTGACCAAACCACTGAGTTTATCAATAAGACCAAGGAGCTAATTGGTCTTGCCATGGGGAGAGATATTAGAATTATTGCTCCATTAATGCAATTTTCCAAAGCCGATGTAATAAGATTAGCAACGAAGAAAGGTATTAGTGGCACATATTCATGCCATGCCGGAACTGAAAAACCTTGCGGGATTTGTGTCTCATGCCTGGAGCGAAACAGTGCCATTATGAAAGGAGGTGATAGCAATGGGAGGTAGCGGAGGAAGAGACCTTAGCAGATACGAGATAGATGCATTGGAACGACAGTCTAAAGAGACACTCAGGGAGGGGGCCCAACCACAACGCAGAAATGTGTTCATTAGTTTTGCTACGGAAGACCTCGCTTTAGTTAATTTCTTACGCGGGCAGGCAAAGAACGAGAATTCAAATCTGGATTTCATTGATCGGTCACTCAGAGAACCTTTCAATAGCGAAAATGTTGAATACATAAGAAGGGGCATTCGTGAGCGTATTAGACCCACTTCAGTCACAATATGTTTTGTAACTGAAAATACTGCCCAAAGTGAG
>JAUVYX010000248.1 GCA_030602865.1 Dehalococcoidia bacterium
ATCTTATCAAGTAGGGTTTTTGTAATACAAAGTATGTTGCAGCTGCTATTGCTGCCAAGAGGAGAATAAATACACCAGGATCAAACTTTACTCTCTCTCTTTCGCCTAAAGCGATAAGGAAAACCCCTAAAAAGCTAATAAGTATACCGAGCCAGCCCCACAGTTTAAGCTTCTCTCCTAAAAATATTGTAGCTAACATAGCCGTAAATATCGGGACTGAACTAACAATCATTGCCGCTGACCCAGCAGTAACCGTAACCTGACCGTAGTTCTGTGCAGTATGAAATGCAGCTATTCCCAGGAAGCCTAACAAAAAGATTACTGAAATATCTTTTAATTTTGGTAGCTTAATACGAGTCATCAAAGTGAATACAGCTAATAGAACGGAAGCAATAAGAAAGCGAAATAAAGCAATATGACCCGGGGTGAACGCTTGAAGACTGGCTCTAACAGCGGCAAATGATGAACCCCATAATAGAATTGTAGTTCCTAGAGCAATAATTGTTCGAGTATCTATTCTCATTTGATTATTGTCTATATTTATACATTGTTTTGCTTGCTTGAATCAAACTTCACCAACAATCATTCCTTTTTTGTTAGTCTTGATTCCAACACTAGCAGGAAGTAGAATCAGAGAACATCCATATATTGGTTATATTATTTACCAGTCAACAATTAATTATCGTCGTTAAAAGAGAGATGTTATGAACTGGCTTGCTTTTTTATCTTTTGTATCTGTTGTTATTTTTACGCCAGGTCCCAACAACTTGACATCAACTGCCATCGGTCTAAATTATGGGTATCGGAAAGCGCTGCCATTTATCTTTGGGGTATGCACCGGTTGTTTAATTATAATAAGCGTAAGCGCCCTACTCGTAAAGCAGGCATTTGATTTCTCACCACAATTAGAAACGTCGCTAAGAATCTTGGGCTGTATTTATATGATTTGGCTTGCTTATAAAATAGTCAAATTCAATCCTGCCAAAACAGGTGAGAAGAAAACCAGCTTCACTTTTTATCATGGAGTATTACTGCAATTCGTTAATATAAAAGCAATACTATTTTGTATAGTGGTAAATTCAGTTTTCATAATCCCCAATATTAGTAGCATATTTGAAATAATTTACATCTTTATTTTCTTAACAATTATTGTCTTTATTTCGACTACCTTGTGGGCACTTTTTGGAACTATTATTCAAAGGGTACTCAGTAACACAACTTTAAAAAATTTGTTCAACTACGTAATGGCAGCATTATTAGTCTTTATCGCTATTTCAATACTAAACTTTCCAGAGTTGATTTAGTGATTATTTGTACTCGTTTATCCAGTCCCCGCTACCAAGAAAGAATAAAGAAGGCAGGCTAATGAACATAGCTCGCCTTTTCTGTTTTAGCGGATAATTCTGATAACTAGTATAATGGGCAGAGCTATTTTATAATTAGATAAGCTTGTAAGATATTTATTTATATCGCTATGGACAATCTTTCCTGCAAAATTGTAGTGAATGCCTGTGAATTGAAAGGTGCCTTTGAGGTAAGGAAACAAGTGTTTGTTGAGGAGCAAGGCATCCCAGAGGACCTGGAGCTAGATGAATATGACATGGAAGCAATGCACATGGTAGCCAAGGATGGGGAGAGAATTGTCGGCACTGCTAGGGTTCTATTCCTGGCTGCTAGCCAGGCAAAGCTAGAGAGAATGGCTATCTTAAAACCTTTCCGCCACAGAGGAATTGGAAAGGGCATCATTTCCTTTCTGGATGAAGAATTTAAAAACAGGGGAATAAAGCAAGTAGTCCTCCATGCACAATGCTCAGCTGTTAATTTCTATAAGTCGTGCGGCTTTGAGGAATCGGGCTCGCCTTTTTGGGAAGCCGGCATCAAACACGTAAAGATGCAGAAGAGACTTTGACCCGGTTTGCTGAACAGCAGCCGCTCCCCAGGTATACGCTGGCACGATTACCTCATCACCAGTCTTTAATACCCGCTGCAAGGTGTTTAATTTATTTCTTCCACCTGCTCAAGCAATTGGTCAATTTTCTCAAACAGGGCATCGGTTATTTCACCAGACGTATCAACGCTTACAACCCCGTCACTATTAACTGTATATTTAAACAGACTGAATCTTTTGGCGACGTAGCCCGGGTAAAGACTATGCTCTGGTGAAGGAAAGTTACCCATGTCGTTCATCGATGTTGTGACTACTGGAACTGCGCTTACACGGTCTGTCACCCTCATTGATTGCAACGCTGTCGAAACTATGTAGTGTTCATATGTTGCTGATGCTTCCTGAATCTCTTTTATCAAGCTTATTCTGGCACTCGATGTTTCATCCATTGTTATAGTTAAAGCCTCGAAGGGAGTTGCTAGAATATGACCTGGTTTCGCAAATGCAAAACAACTTCCTCCTATGATAGTAAACAGAAGCGAGATAAGCACTATCGGAATTGCTCGCTGTATGACCATGCTCCAGCCCCGCAGACACCCATTCACCCTTGTTCCCAATCTTAATGCTTCCAGAGCAATGAGTG
>JAUVYX010000174.1 GCA_030602865.1 Dehalococcoidia bacterium
CAGTATTCTCCTCCTTTTCCCAGGCAATCCGTTTCCTCTGCCTGTTTATTGCTATTCAATTTCCGAACAAATACAGCATGCTCTTTTCTATTTTCTGCCATATCTGGTAATTATTCAACTTCCACCCCTTTGATGAAGGACGCTGTTTCTTCGGGCAATGCGGTATTAATGTATATACCCGAGCCGATTTCAAACCCTGCCACCTTAACAAGGCGCGGGATAATTCTCATATGCCATAGATAGTAACCATTATATTCATCACCTTTCGGGACAGAGCTAATAATATAGTTGTAGTCAGGATTATTAAGCCCCTTATATAATTTTAGCAGTGTAATTCGTAAGGTACGAGACAAGTCTTCCAGTTCTTCATCAGTCACATTAGCAAAGGAGGCTTCATATCTCTTGGGCAAAATCCAGGTCTCGAAGGGAGAGCGAGAGGCGAAAGGATGAAAGACCACAAATTTATTTGTCTCCATCACCATTCGCGCGGCCTGGTTCTTCTCACTGGCAATGATATCAGAGTAAAGACATCGGCACGTATGGTCATAATAACGGATTGCTACATCACAACGCATCCGGATATGTCGCGGCACAAGTGGAGTTGCAATTACCTGAGAATGAGGATGCTCCAGTGAGGTGCCTGCCGACTGCCCATGATTTTTAAAGATTAGAACCAATTGTACGAAGGATAGCTCAATAAGCGCTCTATATCGTTCCCTGTAGGCACGCAATACTGTCTCCACTTCACCGTCATCCATCATGGCGAGTATTCGGTTATGTACTGGCCCCTCAACAAGTACTTCATGAGTTCCAACCCCGTCCATACTTGTAAACAAATCCCCTTCTTTTCTCCTTTCCCTGCTGCCATCCGGGGAAAGGGCAGGATAACGATTGACAAAGGACCTCACCTGCCACTTACCGGTACTGTCATTCAAATATGATAGAGTCTCTCCCTGGGTCTTTGCCTCATTGCCAGGACAGAAAGGGCAGGAGGCTAAGAAAGCAGGCACAGGAATTCTATCCCGTTTGCTTTCAAAATCGTGGGGTCTCATGGCCCTCTCTCTGGCCATTATTACCCATTCTCCTGTAGTGATATCCTGTCTTATCTCAGACATTGCTCGAACACAAGCCCCTTTCCATAACTTATCTCTCGCTTCCAGGATTATACGTTTTCACAGCATGGAGCACAAGCAATTGTTGTCACCTCCCATCTGCTATATAATCTCAAGGAATTGCCCAGCCTCTATTTCTCCTTACACTGGAGGCAAAGGAGGGGAATATGCAAATATTGGTGCTACTGGTTTTTCTCATTGCATGGCTGCTAACATTCTGGTTGGGGGCTATCGCCCTTGAAATAACCGGCATGGAGCGAAGCAAAGCGCGTTTTCAGGCTCTCTCTGCGCTTTCGGGAACCGGCTTTACCACCAGCGAAGCAGAATCATAGTAAACCACCCTGAACGTCGCAGGATAGCTACCTGGCTCATCTTCATCGGCAACACTGGAATCATTGCCTTTATCCTAATATTGATACTGTACCTTCGAAATGGACTGGTAACACCAACTCTGCCCTACATCATAATTGTTCTCTTGCCCCTGCTTGTTCTCGCCCTGTCTGTGCGGTTTGGTATCGTAAATAAACTGAGCACTGCAATCGTCCGCTCGCTACGAAAGGGCAGTTCAACCACTGGGCTGGCACTAGATGAGTTGCTTCTTCAGACAGGAGAATATGGCATAGTCCGGTTTATAGTTAAATGGCACAAGGATATGCCAAACTTTAAACTCAAAGACTACGCCCTACCTGGAAAAAATATCAGCATACTGGCTATAGAAAGGGGTAATAATATATTATCCTTCCCCGGGGAAAATGAGCTGCTACTGGAGAGAGACCGATTACTATGCTATGGTAAACTAACTGAGCTGCCTGTCTCAGGCCTCCAGTCAACATAGACTGTAATCCCCTTTGCAGCCAACGCCATCAACCTCGGCGACGCCTCCGAAACAGGGAGAGAAACCACATTATGGCTATTATCGTAAAGAAAGAGGGCACAGGGACGCTTCCCCCTCCACCTCCTCCCTCTTTCCTGGTCACTGTTACAAGTTCCTTATCAGGAGGAGCTCCAGCTATTACTGCCATATCTACGACCTCCTGAACTCTCAGTTCTTGCACTTCATAGCCGTCAGGCATCCATCCCAGCGGGTTATTGCTCCCAGTCGCTTCAGCCCAGACCCAGCCAGCTTCGTCATCTACAGATAGTGTCCGAACGGCTCTCTTATACTCAGGTAAATATACCAGGGCAGCAGCATGGTCTGGAGCCAGCACTATAGCTGAACGTAAGCCAGCACCTTTGTACATAACAACCAGCAAAACAGCATAGTCCTCGCAGTCTCCATAAGCAACGCCCTCATTCACGATAATAGTTCCTAACTCATCAGCGTTCTGAGCAAACTCAGGAAATCCAAACTGGCTCTTATCTGAGGTATATCTGACATTATCGCGAACGAAAGAAAAAATCTGCTCCGCCCTTTGGTTGATATCGGGATAATCTGAGGCAAACTTCAAGCCCATGCTATAGGCAATATCAGCATTCTCGCCGAGGCTCTCCTCCGCAATAATGGGCTGCATTTCAGTTCTTGCAGTGATTGAAAAGAACCCGTTCGTCCCTGCAGCATTGGTACGACATATATCCCAGTCATCAAAGATATCCCTCCCTTCCATATAGTAATTGGCGGACGGCATGGCTAGGACACAAGCAGGTATCGCCAGCAACAAGACTATAATAGCAAGTAATATAGCCCTCTTATGTATAAACATGTATCCTCACAAAGGCATAACCAGTGCAGCATGAATGATCAGTCCGAAAAATACCAGATAGCCAAAAACGTAAATTCCTGTAGCAATAGAGCTATGCTCAACGTTGTTAAAAGGTATTTTCGGCGTTAATTTATCCATGATAGCCAATAATAGAACCCCTAAGAGCAGGCTAACAAAGAAACTGACTGTTACCAACCCCAGCCGGCTGGGGTCAATCACGCTACGCAGCACCCCTGCCCCTATTATCATAGGACCAGTCACCACGCCATGTATAACCAACCCTATTAGTATCAGGAAACCGGCGACGAAAAGACCCACAGCGACAGGATCTTCTCCAACTCGCTTCCTTTGATGCATACGCGGAGTTAAGGCATCCATGACTCCTATGCCAAGAAAGGCAAGCATGGTACAGAAAAGGGTCCAGATTACGACCCTACCCAACCAAAGTAACACTACCATATAAAAAGCGATGTCCTGTCCTAATCCATTCATTTATAACACCTTCCTTTCCAAGCTGCACCATCTATCCTGTACAGCCATACCAGTTTAATTTTTCCAGTAAACAGCTATTATAGCTTCCTCTTTTTTCATGTGTC
>JAUVYX010000238.1 GCA_030602865.1 Dehalococcoidia bacterium
GGCCTGACTTGATAGCTAACTGAGCTCCTTGACGAAAGATATCTTCCAATTTGGTATATTCATCGGTTCTAAAGGGGTAAACACCCCAATACAGGGCCAGTCTTCTTCTTATTTTGTCCTTGGTAGTAATTGCAAGTATAGGCGTTCCAGGTCGATACTTTGCCACTCGATGTGCCGTACTTCCAGAGGTAGTATAGGCAATAATTGCCTTAGCACCAAGTTGTTCTGCTATGTTACAGGCAGCATAGCTTATCGCATCATCCGTCTGCGGCACCACCATATCAGCTTTCGCTAACAGGATGCGATGATAAGGCAGTGCTAGCTCAGTCTCCATAGCAATTTGCATCATTACCAAGGCACTTTGCTCAGGATATTTACCAGCCGCCGTCTCCCCCGAGAGCATAACTGCATCAGCCCCATCCAGAATAGCATTAGCAACATCACTGGCCTCAGCACGTGTAGGTCGTGGGGACCGTATCATAGATTCCAACATCTGTGTAGCCACAATAACAGGTTTCCCCAGTCGATTACATTTGGAGATGATTTCCTTCTGCAACAGCGGAACTTTCGTTAACGGTATCTCCACCCCCAAATCGCCACGGGCTATCATTATGCCATCTGCTTCAGCAATAATCTCATCAATATTGTCCACCGCCTCATGCTTCTCAATCTTTGCTATAAGAGGCACGCTGTCATTTCTCTCACGCAAATACTTTTTTACTCCAATTATGTCGTCTGCCTCCCTGACAAACGATAGAGCCACATAATCTACCCCATGCTCCAACCCGAAACTAAGGTGCTTCAGATCATTCATGGTAACCGAAGATACGCTAAGTCTCACATTGGGTACATTAACCCCTTTTTCAGCAGACAGAACTCCACCATTAATTACCTTACAAATGACATCTGTATCTGAGCTATTCAATACAATTAAAGCAATAGCACCATCGTTTAAAAATATGTGGTCTCCTTCTTTAACATCACCAGAAAATGAAGGGAGATTAACCGATACCCTGTGTTCATCTCCTATAAATTCTCTGGTACTAAGCACAAATTCATTTCCGTCCTTAAGTAATACCTCCCTCTGCTTCAAAGCACCTGTCCTCACTTTAGGACCCGGCAAATCCTGTAATATGGCAATAGGTAGGTTCAGGCGTGTCGATATCTTTCGTATTATATTTATTGAGCTAGCATGTTGAGCGTAAGTGCCATGTGAGAAATTTAGGCGTGCAACATTCATACCTGCCCTAGCAAGTTTTTCTATCATTTGTTCCGAATCGCTTGCAGGGCCAATGGTACAAACCATCTTAGTTTTTCTAATCATATCTTAGCCTAAATACATATCCATCTTTTTAACCATTGAAATATCTCTTTTACAAATAAAATACCTGTTTATGGCTGTTAGAAAGTTTATTCTAGTCAATTAAATGCGTCAAGCTCACAGATTGACTATGAACCTGTGATCACCGTAGAATATGTATTAATGTACAACCTGAGCGTGCTTGACAATGGACTCAAAGTTATTACAAGAACTATGCCACATAGTCATTCAGTGAGCATAGCATTCCTCATAGGTACAGGGTCATGCTATGAAAAACAGGAGGAGAATGGTATCTCACATTTCATCGAGCATATGTGTTTCAAGGGCACCAAGCACAGGCCAACAGCCATGCACATAACACGTGAGATCGAAGGGGTAGGGGGTATCATCAACGCCAGCACAGACAAAGAAAGCACTATTTTCTGGAGCAAAGTTGCCAGCAAGCACTTCCCCATTGCTTTGGATGTGCTATCTGATCTTGTACTAAACTCCCAATTCGATACAACGGAAATGGATAAGGAACGCAATGTGGTAATTGAAGAAATCAACATGAACCTGGACCTGCCACAACAGAGAGTAACCATGTTAATAGACGAATTGCTGTGGCCAAATCAGGTGCTTGGAAAGGAGATCGCCGGAACCAAAGAAAGCGTATCTTCCCTAACCCGCGACCAGTTGCTTAATTATTGTTCTAACCATTACGTACCAAACAATACTGTGCTCAGCATAGCCGGAAATATACAGCATAAGCAGTTAATCACCCAATTAGAAACATTAATAGATGGATGGACAGCAAAGGAAGCTACAAAGAACTATACAAGCAATGAAATACAAAATACTCCCAGACTATGTATGGAGACCAGGGTCGGTGTACAGACACACCTTTGTCTCGCCGTTCATGGTTTCTCCTATTTTCATCCTCAACGCTTCGTACTCGATCTGTTAAATACAGTACTAGGTGGTGGTATGAGTAGCCGACTTTTCAATGAGATACGAGAACGAAGGGGTCTGGCATACGATATCTCCAGCTATGTAGACCACCGCTATAATTCAGGAGCTCTTGTTATTTACGCTGGTGTTGACCCCAACAACACACAGGTAACTACCGAAGCCATTCTAGAGGAGCTTTCTAAGCTAAAGCAGGGGATTACCATAGACGAGCTTAATAGAGCCAAGGAGTTATCTAAAGGCAGATTACAGCTTAGGCTAGAGGATAGCAGAAATGTGGCTTTATGGCTCGGCAGCCAGCAACTGTTGACAGGCCAAATACTTGAAATAAATGAGGTCACTAAAATTATAGATGCCATCACCATTAATGACCTGGAACAGGTTGCCAGTAAACTGCTATATAGCGATAGGATTAGCCTGGCAATCGTGGGACCTGGC
>JAUVYX010000131.1 GCA_030602865.1 Dehalococcoidia bacterium
AGAGTTTGGTGTTTCTGCCATCCCTCTCCCTTTCCGAATAATCTTTAACTTTTTACTTTGTATCTTTAATCTTCCTTGTCATTCCTGTCCCTGTTTTGTCATTCCTGCGAAAGCAGGAATCTACCCAGGTATTCGCTACTGCGAATGCTTCTCCTCTCTCAAGAATGACATCATTATAAACTCCGATACCTCAAGATGATGTGACTCACCGCTCTGTATTGAGCCTGAGGGTGGATACCCGCTTCCGCGGGTATGACAAGGCGGTGGAGCCATTAAGTTTTGGATTTAGAGCTTAGTATTTTGAATTTGTTTAGTATTTAGAACTTAGGATTTAGAGTTTGGTGTTTGGTATTCCTGCACCTCTTTGTCATTCCTGCGAAACTTGTGCCTGCGAAAGCAGGTAGCAGGAATCTACCCTTCCGCACGTTACGAAGTAGTATATGAAACTGTTCGCCAAAGCCAGGCTTTACACCACCGAAATATCTACAACAATATTGGCAAACAAAACGTAACTTATCATACTGCTGACGGGACTCCTGAAGTTAGAATGAAGGCAAATGGTATTCAGCAAGTGTTCCTGAATCTTACCACCAATGCCCTGAATGTTCTAGAGAGGAGAGAGAAAAAAGAAATCCATGTTGATATACGCCGCGACGGTGAATTTGTCCAGGCGACAATTGGCGACACAGGTGGTGGCA
This sequence comes from Dehalococcoidia bacterium, assembly GCA_030602865.1. Next base: position 699 of record JAUVYX010000131.1, read on the forward strand.
TTGTCCCAGAAAACGTTCAAAGGATTTTCGACCCCTTTTTCACCACAAAGCCTTTTGTTTGAACCAAGAAGGTCAATGAAATCCTGGAGAAGGTCGGCCATTGTAAAGTCATTATTGATACGCTACACTAGCGTATAACGTTAAAGCTAAGTGGGAGAAGGAAAAATGATGCACTTGGGTTATACCCCTTACATCATATCCATGCTCGTAGCAGCAGTTATCTCAGCAGTACTGGCGGCTTATATGTGGCAGAGACGCAGCGGCACGCCAGGGGCGACGGCCCTTGTGCTATTGATGCTAGCATTAACTGTATGGCTGCTAGCAGAGGTGTTATGCCTGGTGAACAATGACCTATCTACCAGGCTTATTTGGGCTAAGATAGAATATACAAGCATTGTCAGCGTGCCCGTTATATGGCTGGCGTTCGTTTTGCAATATACCGGACGGCAAAGTTGGTTGACACACCGTAAGCTAGCATTACTTGCTATTTGTCCTATAATTACCCTGCTGCTGGTCTGGACCAATGAGACGCACGGGTTAATCTGGGCAGAATTCCACCTTTACCAGCACGGCTCGGTGATGATCTCTGAAAAAAGTTATGGCGTTTGGTTTTGGGTACAAACAACATATTCATACCTCCTTATGTTTAGTGGCGCAAGTCTGATTGTTCGATGGGCTATCTCATCTTTTCGTTTGTATCGCCGTCAGGCTGTCGTTATGCTAATAGGTGCACTGGTGCCCCTGGGGGGTAATTTGCCCTATATCCTCCATTTAGGTTCATTTCAGGGCATAGACCCAACCCCTATTATTTTTACCATGTCTGGACTTATGCTGGCACTAGGGCTTTTCCGGTTCCAATTATTGGATATAATACCAGTGGCACGGGACACAATTATCAAAGGGATGAGCGATGGGCTAATAGTATTGGATGTACAGAATCGTATAGTGGATGTGAACATAGCTGCTGAAGGTATCATTGATTTAACAGCTTCAGAAATCATCGGGCAGCCAGTTGGCCAAGTATTACCCTGTTGGGCTGACTCAACCGAAGGGCGACAGGAGCTGATGGAAACAAAACCAGAAGTCTTTATTAGTAAAGGTGGAGAAGAACATTATTATGCTCTTAGCATTTCACCGCTATATGGTCGGAGCGATTCCGTCGCTGGCAGAGCAGTTATAATACGTGACATCACCGAGCGCAAGCAGGGCGAAAAAGAAAAGGCTCTGCTGGAACAACAATTCCACCAGTCCCAGAGGCTGGAATCCGTCGGTCGTCTGGCCGGCGGTGTGGCCCACGACCTGAACAACATGCTGACTCCAATTCTCGGCTTCGGTGAGATACTCCTTAAGGACTCCGCCGGGGATGAAGAACGCAGAGAACAGCTTGAAGAAATTGTGAAAGCGGGCGGGCGGGCCCGGGACCTGGTGCGCCAGCTCCTGGCTTTCAGTCGCAAACAGACTCTCGAGTTTAAAAACATTGGTCTGAACATACTGCTAAAGGATTTTGAAAAACTGCTTCGCAGTACGATCAGAGAGGATATCACTTTTCGGCTGATTCCTGCCAAATCACTTCCGCTCATCCAGGGGGATGTCGGACAGATGGAGCAGGTCGTTATGAATCTGGCAGTCAATGCCCAGGACGCCATGCCGGATGGTGGTGAGTTGACCATCGAAACCATCCTGGTTGAACTGGATGAAAGTTACGCAGCGGAACATGTGAGCGTCACTCCCGGTCCCTATGTCATGCTGTCCATCAGCGACACGGGTTACGGCATGGATGCGGAAATTCGAGAGCACATCTTCGAGCCATTCTTCACCACCAAGGATAAAGACAGAGGCACCGGCCTTGGGTTGTCCACTGTCTACGGCATTGTCAAACAGCACGGCGGCAATATCTGGGTCTACAGTGAACCTGGCAAGGGCACAACCTTCAAGGTTTACCTGCCCGTATCCGGGGATACGCACATCGAACGGAGAGCAGAAGGAAAAACATACACGGCTTCACACGGCTCCGAGACCATTCTACTGGCGGAAGACGACGAAATTGTGAGGAAACTCGCCCTGACCATCTTGGAGCAAAACGGCTACACGGTCATTACAGCGAAAAACGGCGTCGATGCTTTACTTGTCCTTAAGGCACACGATGGGCCGATGCATTTGCTGCTAACCGACGTGGTCATGCCCGAAATGAATGGCAGAGAGCTCTTCAACAGGGTCACCGATGAATATCCGAACCTGAAGGTGCTCTATATGTCCGGCTATACTGACAGCGTGATCGCTCATCGCGGCGTGCTGGATAAGGGAGTCGCCTTTATCCAAAAGCCCTTTACCGTTAATGACCTTGCCTCTAAGGTACGGGAAGTGCTGGATTAACAAAGGGCATCCTCACCTTAGTCCTCTCCCTCAAGGGAGAGGGAATTCAGAGGTACAAACCTGATACAGTAGTAACAAAATAGACCGAGGACATAGGTAACAAATATCTCCCTTATTGGGAGAAGGAACCAAGAGGGAAAAAGTGGTCCCATGGTTTGTCATTGCGAGGGGTCGCAGACCACGTGACAATCTAATTTCCAATTGTCATTCCTGCTAAACATGTGCCTGCGAAAGCAGGTAGCAGGAATCTACCCGGGTATTCGCCGTAGCGAATGTATTCTTTCCCTCGTGCATGACAGTACTCTTAACTACCATACGCTAAATAAAATTGAACATACCGCCATGAACCAAGCCTGATGGTGGATACCCGCTTCCGCGGGTATGACATGGTTGGAGTGAGATTGCTTCGTCGCTACTGCTCCTCGCAAAGACAAATATGTACAGTATTAGCGTTTGCCGAGGGTTAAGCGGTGAGTGTAGCGGCCGTTTCGTGGGCTATAATCGACCTGTAAAGCCATAACACGGTAGAGAGCGGCATCGATGCCGCAGCGCTCATCGGTTAATGTGACGATGTCGAACAGCTCCTGTCCACAGTTCACAGGGACGGTTATTTGAGCCCCCTCTGACTGTAAGACACTCTTCCGTAGAAGAGCGTCTGCTCTCTCCTGGTTGCGGGTCTCTGTCTGCAGCTCGGGGTCATAGCCTGGTTTGAAGTTGTCAATGCCCATGCCCAGCAGGTCCCAATCGAAGGCAGAGCCAAGCAGCGGGTTATCGCTGGCGTCCCTGCCCTTGGAGCGCACCTGGGAAAGGGGTGTAGCCTCCCGGTAGAGGCCCTCGAGGATACGGTGGTAGCCAGCTGCATTCCTGTACTCATAGTCCGATGAATCGGTAATGCGTGGCTCTTTGGTAGTGGCAATGGTGTAAGCATGCCCTGAGGAGTAGCGCTGGTAATCGATGAGGTCAGGCACGGTGGCCAGCAGGCGTGAAACGACCGAACGGCC
>JAUVYX010000132.1 GCA_030602865.1 Dehalococcoidia bacterium
TTCCATGTTTACCTTTTTTAGTCAACAACTGGTAGATTCCTGCTTTCGCAGGAATGACAAAGAGGTGGGCAGGAATGACAAAAGAAAAGGGACAGAAGACGGAAGATAGATGATTGAAGAACAAGAGAGAAGGTGGGAATCTATCCTCTTCGTCATTGCGAGGAGTCGACAGACGACGAAGCAATCTGGGAAGGGAGGGGATGAACTGGAGAGTAATCCATGCCCAACCCGACCAACCCACCCAGATTGCCGCGCTACGCTCGCAATGACGATGACCACATATGTCATGTTTATGGGAGCGAGTATGTATCCCAACCATGTCATTCCTGCGAAAGCAGGAATCTACCCTCTTCTGTCATTGCGAGGAGCGATAGCGACGAAGCAATCTGGGAGGGGTGTGTTATGAGGCTTAATACGGAGGTGAACTAAAATGGCAAAGGCTAGAATACTGGTTGTCGAAGACGAAGGCATAGTTGCCCATGATATAAAAAGCACACTGGAAGGCATGGGATACGAGGTTCCTGCCATTGCCTTCACCGGCAATGAAGCCATAGAGAAGGCGGAAGAGACCCTGCCGGACCTGGTATTGATGGATATCGTGCTGAAAGGTGACATGGATGGCATCGATGCCGCTGAGCAAATCCGCAGTCGTTTTGGTATTCCTTCGATATACCTGACTGCTCATGCTGACGAGGAAATATTACAGCGGGCGAAGATAACAGAATCGTATGGGTACATTCTAAAACCATATGTTGACAGGGAACTGCGCAGCAATATAGAGATGGCCCTTTTCCGTATTGAAACGGACAGGGAAACAAGGTTGATGAAGGAGATGCTGTCTAGGGCGAAGGATGGCATCCTGATTCATGATTTAAATGGCAATTTTATCTATGTAAACGATTCGGCATTGAAGGAAAGAGGCTACACCAGGGAAGAATTCCAGAGGATGAACGTTCATGATTTTGTAACTGTTCGGCAGTATAAGGTACTGGAGAAGTGGTGGCATGATCTCGAAATTAACAAATCTCAAACTGAAGAAATCGAACTTCGCCATAAGGACGGTAGCTGGTTTCCGGCAGAGGTGATTATTACGAAGGTTAGTTCTGGAGGACGGGACTGTGTCCTGAGTATAACTCGTAACAGCGCAGAGCGGAAGCGGGTGGAGGAGGGACTACAGGCATCCGAAGAGAAGTATCGCCTTTTGGTAGACAACGCTAATGAAGCAATTGTCGTAGCTCAAGATGGTATGCTTAAGTTTGCCAATCCCAAAACCACAGAAATCACGAACTATCTATCTGAAGAACTGACTTCTATGCCATTTGCTCAGATCATCCATCCGGAAGATAGGGAGATGGTGTTTGAACGTTACCAGAAGAGACTGAAAGGAGAGCAATTACTCGAAAAATATCCCTTCAGGATTTTAACTAAAGAGGGTAATACTAAATGGGTAGAGATAAATGCAATATTGATAACTTGGCAAGGCAGGCCTGCCACATTGAACTTCCTGGGAGACATCACTGAGCGCAAGAAAGTTGAAGAGGAACTGAAGCTGAGCGAAGAAAGGTATCGGGCTGTTTTCGAGAATACCGGCACCGCGACTATAATCATCGAAGAGGATACAATGATATCCTTGGTAAATTGTGAAATGGAGCTACTCTCAGGCTACTCCAGGGAAGAAATAGAAGGAAAGAAAAAATGGACTGAGTTCGTTGTCAAGGAAGACCTGGAGAGAATGAAGAAATATCACAAATTGCGGCGTAGTAGTCCTGAATTTGCTCCCAGGAACTATGAATTCAGGTTAATAGATAAACAGGGAAATACTAAGGACATTTGGATGACTATAGCCATGATTCCAGGAACAAAAAGGAGTGTGGCTTCTCTTCTGGACGTCAGCGAGCGCAAGAAGGCAGAGGAGAGAATAGGACACCTGAACCTGATACTGCGCGCCATCCGTAATGTTAACCAGCTCATTACCAAAGAGAAAGACCAGGACAAGCTGTTACAGGGTATCTGTGACAATCTCACTGAGACCCGCGGCTATCATGATGCCTGGATTGCCCTGCTGGATGAACAGGGAAAGCTTTTAAGGCACGCTGAATCAGGGTTGGGCGAGAGGTTCTTGCCTATGGTTGAACGTTTGGAACGTGGTGAATTGGCTGCTTGTTGGCAGAGGGCACTTAGGCAATCAGAGGTTGTGGTAATTGAAGACCCAGTCGCAACCTGCACTGACTGCCCTCTATCAGGCAGCTATGCTGGAAGGGGAGTATTGACGTTAAGAGTGGAATATGCAGGAAAGGTCTATGGAATTTTGTCTGTATCCGTCCTTGTTGAACTGGTAAATGATATAGAGGAACTTGGTTTATTCCGTGAGGTGGCGTCTGACATCGCCTTTGCTCTGCACAATATAGAAATGGAGGAGAAACAGAGGAAAGCAGAAGAGGATCTGAAGCACAGGGCTTACATGCTGGACAGCGTTACAGATGCGATAGTGCTGCGTGGTAAAGATGGCAGAACTCTCTATGCCAACAGGGCAGCTTATGCCAATCGAGGGTACAGCAGAGATGAGTTTATGAAGTTGAGTTCGGAGGATTTCATGCTTTCTGACGAAGCAAAAATTCTCCAGCAAAGATTCAGGGAAATGGAAGACAAAGAATATAATATCTACCACTACGAGGTATTCAGCAAGGATGGCACGGCAATTCCCCTGGAGACCTATGCACAAATGGTCGAGATTGGCAGAGAAAAGTATCTGCTGACTGTATCGCGCGACATCACCAAGCGGAAGAAAGCGGAGGAGAATCTGAGAGCCAACGAACAGGAACTCGAGATGCTCCTGGAGTACCTGCCAGGCATGGTGTTTTACAAGGACAGTAACTTCAGATATCGTCGCGTTAACCTGGCTTTTACTCAATTGCACAAGATAACACGGGAAGAAATAATAGGGAAGACAATCGGGGAAGCATCGCTACTGTACACTGAATTAGCAGAGAGCAATGATTGTGAATTAATGGAAAGCGGCAAGGTATTGACAAGGAATGTCGAGTTTCCAGATGAAACGGGTGGATCCAGATGGCAGAAGGTAACCAAGGTGCCGATTAAGGATGAAAATGGAAAGATCAGTGGCATCCTGGGAGTAGGTATTGATATTAGCGATATCGTTAAAGCTGAAGAGGAACTGAAATTAAGAGCGGAGATGCTGGATCAGGCAGGGGACTCAATCATTTTGCATGACTTTGATGGAAATTTCATATATGTAAACGAGACGACCCTGAAGGAGAGGGGATACACCCGGGAAGAATTTATGAAGATGAATGTTCGGGACCTTGTAGGCACCCGATTATTTGATGGGCTAAGAAAATGGTGGAGAGGTCTCAAGGAAAAGGGTTATAAAGTGCGTGAATTCGAAGTTCGTTGCAAAGATGGGACACTGATACCGATAGAGGCAACACAAACAAAGATCAAGTATAAGGGAAAGGAATATATTCTAAGCGTAACGCGCAACGTCACCGATCGTAAGAAGGCAGAGGAGGCACTGAAGCTCAGGGTGGAGATGCTGAACCAGGCCAGGGATGGCTTTATGGTGCATGACCTTAGCGGTAAATTCATCTATGTCAACAATACAGTTCTAAAGGAACGGGGCTATACCAGGGAGGAGTTTCTGAAGATGAATGTTGGGGACCTGGTAACTGCTCAGCATTATAGTAAAATGAAGAAATGGTGGAAGGATGCAGAAGATAAAAAATACCGAACTGCAGAAGTTGAGATTCGCCGTAAGGATGGGACATGGTTTCCGGTAGAGGTGAATACTGTAAAGGCTAATTATGAAGGAAAAGAATATATTCTTAGTATAACGCGCAACATCACCGAGCGCAAGAAGGCAGAGGCGGAGATGTCAAGACTCGATAGAAATGTCCTCCATTTTAACTCATTAGAAATGTCCTCTGCTGATCTCATACAGGTAATGCCTGGGTACGGGGTTTAGCCTGGATGCTGTATCTTCTCCAGGGGTGATCTGCAGCAGGAACGTAGT
>JAUVYX010000198.1 GCA_030602865.1 Dehalococcoidia bacterium
GTCTTAAGTCGAACGAAAAAAAGAAGTTGCAACTGAAAATAGAACAGGGGGAGATAGATCTTGTCATTGGAACACACGCGTTAATACAACAAGGTGTCATATTCCAGAAGTTAGGGCTAGCAGTTATAGACGAGCAGCAGCGTTTCGGGGTATTACAGCGCTCAGCCTTAAGACAGAAAGGTTTTAATCCACATATACTGGTAATGACCGCTACCCCTATACCACGTACTATGGCATTAACTATTTACGGAGATTTAGATCTTTCAATTATCAATGAACTGCCACCTGGCCGTAAACCAATCAAGACTTTATGTCTTGAACCAAGAGATATTCAAAAAGCCTATAGTTTAATTCGTAAACAAATTAATCATGCAAAACAAGCCTTCATTGTCTGTCCTTTAATTGAGGAATCGGAAATGTTGGAGGTAAAAGCTGCAATAGCAGAATATAAATACCTTTCTAGCCAAATATTCCCTGATTTCAAAATAGGATTGCTTCATGGCCGAATGCCACCTGCAGAAAAAGAAAACACAATGAGAAAGTTTCACGAAGGAGAAATTGATATACTTGTAGCAACGTCTGTTATAGAAGTTGGTATAGATATCCCAAACGCCACTGTTATGCTTGTAGAAGCTGCTGACCGATTTGGACTGTCACAATTGCACCAACTTAGAGGGTGGGTAGGACGAAGCGAGGTACAAAGCTATTGTATACTTGTATCGGAAAAATCTTTAACAATGTCGCGATTACAGCTTATGGAGAATATTCACAATGGCTTTGCACTTGCAGAAAAAGATTTGGAACTAAGAGGCCCTGGCGATTTCTTTGGTACGCTCCAAAGTGGCTTACCACCTCTTAAAATAGCAAAATTTGCTGACCTCTACCTGCTAGAGAAAGCAAGATTAGAAGCTATAAAGCTTTTTAAAGAAGACCATAATCTTGAAACAACAGAGCACTACGCTCTTAAAATACGCCTATCGCAAATATGCTATCAAAATACGGACTGGAGTTAGTGTGTCAATACATATGAAACAGAAAATGCCAACAATCAAAGATAAAATTGCGGATTGTTTGAAACAAGCAATCATTGAACTACAAAGAACTGAAAACTGCGATGTCCCAACCAGTATAAATTTGGCTATAGAACATCCTCAGAATCCTGCATATGGGGATTTTGCTTCTGGTATTTCTATGAAACTAGCCAGCATATTAAAATCTTCCCCCATATCAATTGCTGAAAAATTAGTCAAACTGATGCCCGCTTGTTCTGAAATATCCAGGGTTGACATTGCTCATCCCGGTTTTATTAATTTTACCCTGAGTGATAATTGGTTGGTAGAACAAGTAGATACGATTCTGGACTGTGGTCAAAGGTATGGTGACCTTGACATAGGTAAAGGTATTGCGGTTCAGGTTGAGTTCGTCAGTGTAAATCCTACAGGACCTCTTCATGTGGGCCATGGCCGAGGCGCTGTTCTTGGAAGTGCTCTGGCTAATGTTCTTACTGCAGCTGGATACTCGATGAATAAAGAATATTACTTGAATGATACAGGAACGCAGATAGAAACTTTTAGCCGCTCCCTTTACACTAGATACTGTGAATGTCTAGGACGAAATGCTGATATGCCGCTCAATGGGTATTTTGGTGATTATGTTTTTGACATAGCAAAGCAAATCATTGCTGAAAATGGGGATGCTTTTCTGTCCAAATCAATGGAAATTGCAATTTCAGAAATTGGCAAAATTGGTATTACGATGGTCGTGAATGATATAAAACAAGACTTGATACTAATTGATGTTGATTTCGATAACTGGTTTAGCGAAAAGAGCCTTTATCAAAGCGGTGAATATGATGAAATCATGGCCATGTTAAAGAAATCAGGATACATAGTCAATAAAGATAATGCTACCTGGTTTCAGACGACTTTCCTTGGAGAAGATATAGATAATGTACTCATTCGCAGTGATGGCACTCCCACATATTTCGCCTCAGATATTGCTTACCACTATAACAAATTAGTTATACATAACTTTGATACTGTAATTGATATTTGGGGGGCAGACCACCAGGGTCACGTATCCAGGATGAAAGCTGCTATCACGGCTTTTGGGAAAGACGCTGATAAACTCAAAGTGGTAATATGCCAACTTGTAACTTTACGACGTGGAAAGGAAACAATAAAATTATCCAAACGAAGTGGTGATATCATTACTCTTAGAGAACTCATTGAAGAGGTTGGTCCAGATGCTTGTCGATATTTCTTTCTTTCACGTTCTGTAAATAGCCAAATGGATTTTGATATTACCCTGGCAAAGGAGCAATCATCCAGCAATCCTGTGTACTATGTACAATACGCACATGCACGAATTTGCAGTATTATTAGACTGGCCAAACAAAGAGGCATCGTTTATTCAAAAGGAGATATATCATTATTAACTACTGAGGCTGAATTAACATTAATTAGACAATTAATACTCATGCCCGAGATAATAGAAAAGATCGCAACTACACTAGAGCCTCAACACTTGCCACACTATATACATGAGTTATCTACTACTTTTCATAGTTTCTATAAGCAATGTAGAGTAATTTCTGAAAATGTTGCTTTATCTGAAGCTCGCCTTAAACTAGTCAAGGCAACTCAAATCGTTATAGCCAAATCACTTAAGCTCATGGGCATAAGCGCTCCAGAAAGAATGTAGTAAAGAATGAAACTGAGCATAAAAGCAAACACAAATATATTAACCTCGCCAAGTTGACGAATATATTATTAAGGCGACTTGGCAAAACGCGTTCGAGGATCCGGCGTACAATTATTTGCGGAATCTCAAGGACCCATAATACTTGACCAGTTAGTTACCAATGTTTAACTTCGAAAATAGTTTTGTCATTAAGCGCCACTTTACGTATTGAGATCACTAATTACAGATACTGGTGCAGGTTATGATCATGCAATTTTCACAATTGTGGAGCAATTTGTAGACGAGGCTGGTTCTGAACACATACATGGTAACATTACAACAATTGAGGACAACCTGCACAGTATATGTAGCAAGTATTGTGCCATGAAATTTATAGCTGAGTATTTAAAGAGCCCATCTAACATTTACTAAACACCTTATATTAATAGCTAATTAAATATGGAACATATTTGTTGTATCAGTTTG
>JAUVYX010000204.1 GCA_030602865.1 Dehalococcoidia bacterium
GCGAATGATTTTCTTAATAGTAGCCCTTGGTATCCTTCTGATAATGATCGGAAGTGGCGTAAACAATGAGTGGTTAGGTTTGGTGGGTTTATTTTTATTGGCGGTGTCGCTGTTTCGGGGGGGTCTTTCTTCAAACGAGGAAAGTGTGCCTGTAAGAGTAACAATGGTAGCGATAGCCGGTCTGGCTGCATTTTTGTTAATCGTCTAAAGATAGAACAAGGTTGCTTTGATTGTTGATTGAAAGGAGGCAAGCGGCCTCCGCCTTTTCTACTGGCTATATGGGGTTCAGGTGGTCGGAGGTTCAAATCCTCTCACCCCGACCAAAAAGTGGAACCCTTTAGCCTTGATGCCTGTAGATAATAATATAATAGAAAGTGGGGAGCTTATGTAGCTCCCCTTATTAGTTAATATTTGATTCGTAAGGTGGTTTCGTGTGAGGTATTATCTAGAAGTCCAATTCCAATTGCTTGCCGTATTCTTCATCGTTGAGTAGTTTAAGATATTTTATTTCGTCATTCTCTACCACAAATATATGTGACTGCTTACATTTCCAACAGCGAAAAAGACCGTCAAAACTTAAATCGGCTAGGGACAGTCTAGTTTCAGCACCACATTTTTTACATCTAACTGTGATTATCACAATTGTCCATAACGCCTCTTGACGTTAAGTCGCCTCACATTTATGGAAATCCTATCCTTCGTAATCAGAATTGTCAACAACGCAAAGTACCTATAGGTGATGCTTTTGAAGGATTGATATATTTTCATAAGGGATTATACTGAAGTATTAAAGGAGGCAAGCGGCCTCCAGCTTTTATCGGGGTTAAATGGGGTTCAGGTGGTCGGAGGTTCAAATCCTCTCACCCCGACTCTGTTTCTATGTCTTTTGCTAACATTTTCTGTTTCAACTGTTCTCGGACTGAGGAAGTCATCAAAACGCTGAGCTGCGGCTTCTTGAAGCCCAGGTAGCATATGTGAATAAATATCAAGCGTAATTCTGATACTTGAGTGCCCCAGCCGCTCAGAAACCACTTTAGGATGGATGCCAACTTTTATCTCCCCAAAGGGGTAAGCACTATATCAGAACAGATGTGCTATTGTCAAGTGTCTTTGGTCAGATGGCTTGCTCACGAATAATTTTTCAGTTATAGCTAAATCACTGAAAGATGAATCATTGTGCGTACGGAATATAGCTATAACTTTGGAAAGGGAAGCGGCATTGGAGAGAAACTATGGTAACATTTCGCTATTTTGTGTGGGGAGGTAACTAAATAAGCTATTGTTCAACAGCCAACATTTTGGACATTTATGCAGTGTGAGTCTGTTATCGGAACATACGTGTACAAACGAATAGGGGAGTGGCTTAATCTGTTCGATTAGATATTTGCCCTAGAGTTGCCAAAAGCTCTCCAGTTGCTCAAAATCAATCAGTCCACTCTCAGCTATGTTTTCAACCTCAACCCCCGTCTCAACGGCTGCTGCCATCGGATTCAGCCCGCCGAGCAGAACCATGCCAACCCGATTCAGACCTACCGCAATTTGACAAGTTGCCTCACTGGTATTGCCTAAGGCATAAACTCCGCCAATGCCAGCCTCCTTGAGCATAGCAATTTTCTCGTCAACAATTGCTCTCGAGGGAGCTGGTATTTCACGGAAATTAGCCAGTATCTTGCCGTCGCCGGTTTTGACAGCTTCGCTGACGCTGGTCATGTTGGCGCGAATATATTGCTCCGAGGGATCAAGCGATGTACCTGCGTAGTCGATTATAGCCACAAAGCGCCTTGGCTTTGAATTTCTAACTTCGAGCACCCCGCTAAATCTAGACCCGATAGGGACCCCAGACTTTAGCAATATTCCATTTATGACTACGCTACAAACCGTAGCCAAGCCATTTTTCCCGCTTGGGATAACCACCGAACCGAGTTTTTCCCCTTCCGACGCCGTGGCCACCAGTTCGCTAACACAAATCCCAGCCTTAAATACTTCTCCCATCGCTGACAGTGCTTTTTTGAAATTATCCTTGTCAATGAGTGAGGTATTTATGGGAAGTTGGCCAGTCCGCTTCTGGGGTCAAAAGTAGTGTGGAAGGCGAGGAGTTCGAGCTTCTCAAGTATGAAACCGACTTGTTCTGGTGCCAGTGCTATCTTGAGTTCATCGAGCCCTTGTGAGGTAAGCATTCTGCCATCACGACCTAGCGGCTGAGTATAACCTCGCTCATCAGTTATTCTCAGGTGATATCTAACTCCTCTCTCACTCAGGAAAATTCCGTGGCGCTTAAGTTCTCGAGCGATAATAATTGACCCCAGGGGCTCAGATGACTCGCTCAAGACCTTGAGAATGGATATTATCTTCCTTTCTGCATCCGAGATGGCACCTTGTAGCATGCGAACCTCTTTTAACTCTCTAGGCTAAACCGTAGCCGTTATACCATCCCTGCACTAAAAACTGAATAGCTGTTTGAGTCCTGTTACTACCCCTTGAACCGGTTGGTAATGGGCAGCCTTCTGTCTCGACCGAAGGCCCTGGGGGTTATCTTAATGCCTGGGGGTGCTTGGCGGCGCTTATATTCACTTGTATCTGCCAATCGGGCTGCCCGCTTGACCACTTCTTCAGCGATCCCCATAGCGATAATCTGCTCGACACTCTTATCTTCCTCAACATAAGCGGTTAGACCCGGGTCGAGCCGCTCGTATGGGGGTAGAGTGTCAATATTCTTTTGTTCAGTCCTTAGTTCAGCCGAGGGTGCCTTATCGATAATGGTGGACGGGATAAGTTCTGACCTAGCTAGTGAGTTTCGGTACCTAGCCAGCTCATAGACCATGGTTTTCGGCACGTCCTTTATCACGGCAAAGCCGCCGCCATATCACCATATAATGTGGTGTAGCCGGTGGCTGTTTCACTTTTGTTGCCCGTAGTGAGAACCAGCCAGCCGAATTTGTTTGATAATGCCATGAGGATGTTGCCTCGGATACGAGCTTGAATGTTTTCCTCAGCCACATTGGGTTCAGTCCCGAAAAAAGGTTCAGCCAGCACTTCCAGATAGGCTTGAAAAGCCGGCTCAATAGGGATAGTCAAGAGCTTGATGCCC
>JAUVYX010000211.1 GCA_030602865.1 Dehalococcoidia bacterium
TCGAATGAATTTGTACGGTATGGAGTACAGGATTCTCGCATTCTATGGCGATGAAAACTTTATCGGTCAAGATTCCCTCTGAATCCCCTGTATACCCTTCGATGCCTATGCCGATATCGGCGGAAAAGGTGCGCCGTACCAGAGAAGCCAGCGCCGTCGCTATCTTGCCATGGTCACCTTCATCCAACAAGGCAGACTCAATTCCCAGGGAAACCTTCGCCGCCTTTGAACCTGTCACCAAAGCTCCTCTAAAATAGCTTTCAGCACGTGGTTCCTCAGACAGATTGCGAGCTAAGATTCCGCCGCTAAATGAATCGGCAAAAGCCAGCGAAAGGCCCCTTTCTATAAGCATATCAGCTGTAACGCTCTCATGGGTATCGTCGTCTGCCCCCCATATATATTCGTCAAGAATCGCCCTGACATCAGCCTCCATCTTTGAAATCATGTCCTGTGCCACATCAGATTGCGCCGCCTTGGCTGCAATACGTAAATAAACCCCATCAGGTTTGGCATAGGTTGCCAATGTAGGATTAGCTGAGCTGACCAGGTGTGAAACCAGTTCCTCTGCCTGGGATTCTCCTACGCCAAATGTTTTAAGTGTCCGTGAAAGTAACATGGTTTCCGTCTTACGTTGTAACTTTGGAAGCACCTGGTTTTCCCACATGAAATGCATCTCGACGGGAGGGCCAGGCATGGCAATTATGATATGCCCCTCCTTTTCCACCCACCAACCCGGAGCTGTGCCCCTGGGGTTCTTGAGCACCTTTGACGAAGGAATTACGGTAGCCTGTTTAACATTGTTCCGAGTCATTTTCGCACCACGCTGGGCAAAATATTTAACCAGTTCCTCTTCCAATTCAGGGTCCACTACCGGTGTCTCACCTACCATGCCGGCTATAGCCTCCCTGGTTAAATCATCCTGTGTAGGTCCTAGTCCTCCTGTGCATATTATTATGTCGGACCGCTGCCATGCCCTCTTGAAAACTCCAGTCAACCTCTCGTAATTGTCTCCTACCGCAGAACTGAAATACAGGTCGATGCCGAGCAACGCCAACTGGTCAGCCAGAAACGGCGTATTGGTATCGACTATCTCACCCAGGAGAAGTTCAGTTCCGATAGAAATTATCTCTGCTTTCATACTTGCCTCACTAATTCTTGACCCTGCCACCATCGACATTTAAGGCCTGCCCGGTGATATTTCGAGCATCCTCGGAGACCAGGAAGACGACGGCGCGGCCCATATCTTCTTCCGTTTGCTCTCTCCTTAGCGGCGTATTCAATGCCAGTCTGGGATATTTACCAGCGAGAAAGCCAACAAACCATTCTCTGGGGTCCATGCCTCTGTACTCAGGTATGCTCTCTACATAGCCCTTAGCCTTTCCTTTCCAGGCATCAGTATAGACCAGTCCGGGACAGATACAATTTACGTTAATGTTATATGGCCCGAGTTTGTCCGCCAAGTATTGACTGAAGGTAATAACAGCGGCTTTTATGCTTCCATAGGACGCTGGTGCCGTAGGAGAACTACGTCTACCCGCTCCTGATGATAGATTTACTATCTTGCCGCTTTTTTGTTGGATGAAATATGGCGCCACCGCCTCACACATCAACACCGTAGATCTCAGGTTTTGCCTGTACATGGCATCCCAATCACCCTGAACATCCCCAAGAAATCCCTCAACCTCCTTCCGTGCCTTGCTGCCGCCACCAACATTATTGACCAGAATATCAACTTTGCCAAATGTCTTCACTGTCTCCTTGACCAGATGCTCAATCAAGTCAGGATTGGTGATATCCCCTGGCACTCCCAAAGAGTTGCGTCCTAGCTTTCTGACTTCGTCTGCAACATTGGCAGTAGTTTCCTCTCTGAAAGAATTGACCACGACATCCGCTCCTTCCTCTGCCAGGCATAGTGCGATGGCTCTGCCAATACCTCTCCCCGCTGCTGTTACGATAGCTGTTTTACCTTCTAGTTTCATTGTCATTCCTTTCTTAAATAATTATCGCTGTCGTCACATCTGACCAATCTGGACACCTCCATGATATGCAGAGACCACCTGAAAAGGTCTCCTTTTAGTCGATTGTAATGCCGTATCAGTTCTACAACCAAACCAACAACGGATACAATGCTAGTATCCTATCTGCCATCTGTCAATGTTTATACATTCCTGCTGATATTACACAACCCAACCAGCACGTTTGTCATCAAGTCCACTAACAGTGACAATTCATTCATATCCTGTGGTTACCTGGGTAACATTGCCGTATTCGTCACAAATATATGTGCCCTTTGCCTTGCTTAAAAGGATATAATTAATATCAGGCTTACCATCACCATCAAAATCGTGGCAATTCAGCACATAGCCCATACCGACAACGCCATGTCTCGTACTGGTATCCGGAAAACGATGCATATCGTTAGTAGGAACCGTAACCAGATGTGCCAATGATGTCAGTTTGTTATTCCTCATCATAAACTTTACCGCAGCCTGAATATCACGCAACTCTTCCAGTGCTGCCTGCTCCGGATTAACAGTCGAGGTTACATTAGAGCTAGCTGAAACAGGTGGCGTCGGAGTTGGTGTAATTGCAGGACTGGTTGCCGGCTCCGGCAGTAAATCACTTGCCGAGATATCTGGGTCAAGAGGATTTGAGTCATGCGGGTCCCAATATCCATCATCATCAGTATCTACGTTGTCTGGATCAGTCCCCGCAATCTTCTCCTGGGCATTAGTCCACCCATCACCATCTGAATCTAGCTGCGAATCAATCTCTTCCAAATACTCACACGAAGTAGTCCCCAGCAACAAGCACAGGATCAGAAGAGCAACCCCCAATATCAAACGCCTCGTCAACTCTAATCACCTCCACGAGTACCGTCTCTGAATAAGCAGTACAAACCATTCTCTCTCCATCCATCTACTTACCGGTTACCAGTCAAACTGGTGAAAATTAATCTTCCCTCTTAAACATAAAAGACTATTATTTTCCATAGATGGGAACCTCTGAGATAACTTATAAG
>JAUVYX010000123.1 GCA_030602865.1 Dehalococcoidia bacterium
CATGCTTTGTAGACTTCTTTGTTTCATAGGCTAAGGTAAACCTATCCTTCCACCTGACTTCATAATATTGCCTTACCTGTATCTTTATCAAACAGATGAATTCTGGTCAGATCGAATAGGATCTCGAGCTCCCTATCCTCCTCTACTTTCAAATCCCCCGATGCCTTAACGACAAGAAACCCGAACTCTTTTTCCAGATGGACGACAGTGTCTGATCTCAACAGCTCCAGAAAGTAGACTTTGCCCTTTGTTGGTGCTACTTTATGGGTTGGCGCTCGACCAGCCACGTAAATATGCTCCGGCCTTATGCCCAGGACATAATTTCTCTTGTCTGAAAGCTTGGAAACTTTAGCCTTGAATTCATCCAATAAAGGTATTGTCAAACCTTTTGTTCTTAAGTATAATTTCTCGTTCTGCCTTGCGATCTCAACCTCAATGAAATTCATCTGTGGCGAACCGATGAATCCTGCCACGAACATATTAACCGGATTGTGATAGATATTACTAGAGCTGCCCAACTGTTGAAGCTTACCTTGTTCTAACACAGCGATCCGGTCACCCATGGTCATCGCTTCTACCTGATCATGGGTGACATAAATGGTGGTAACTTCAAGATTCCGCTGTAATTTTTTTACCTCGCTGCGCATTCTTACACGCAACAGAGCATCGAGATTGGATAACGGCTCGTCCATCAACAATACCCTTGGCTCCATCACAATCGCCCTTGCCACTGCCACTCGTTGTCTTTGTCCACCGGAAAGCTGTACCGGATAACGCTCCAGGAGGTTATCTATCCCTAAGAGTTTAGCTGCCCAGAGGACTCGTTTCTCTATCTCATGTCGAGAGTATTTTTTAATCCTCAAAGGAAAAGCGATATTATTATCCACGGTCATGTGTGGCCACACTGCATAGTTTTGAAAGACCATTGATATGTTCCTCTCCTTTGGTGAAAGGTAGGTCATATCATCATCATCGAAAAGTACCTTGCCAGCAGTAACTCTCTCCAAGCCCGACACGCAGCGCAACAACGTTGTCTTGCCGCAGCCAGAAGGACCAAGCAATACCAGGAACTCACCGGCCTTGATCTCCAGGTCTACATCATCAACAGCCTTCACTCTGCCAAAGTATTTCTTCAAACCTTTAAGCATTACCTTAACCAATCTTGCCTCACCTCTCTTTTCATCCTGCGAGATCCGTAAGCCTATAACTTTACGATTTTGCCTGAAACCTTCAAAGCTTACTAAAAAAAATATTTACTCTGTTAAAGAAAGATTCTCTAACAGGGTTTACTTAAGCGAAATACCCCACATGGTTACCAGATGCTTTCTTACAAAGAAGATAAAAATTAGTGCAGGTACAGCCATGATAAATCCAGCCGTGAATTTGAAATAATCTGGCGAAGCCATGGCAGTCTGGAGAATATGTGCTGGCAGCGTTCGGTTGGTCAAAGTCAATATGGCTGCCACAAACACCTCGTTCCAGGATATGATAAAGGCAAAGATGGCTGAGGCTGCCAGACCAGGCAGCGCAAGCGGTAAAGTTATCCTAAAAAAAGCACGTAGACGCGAGAGGCCGAAAATCATGGCTGCCTCTTTGTATTCCACTGATATGCTCGATAGAATGCTTGAAGATACAAGAATAATCATGGGTAATGCCATAGCAATATGCGCTAAAGCTATGCCATAGATAGTATCGCTGACGCCAATTTTCATGAAAATTATGAGCAAAGGTATGGCCAAAACCATCAAAGGAAACATCCTGGTCGCTAATATGAACAATTTTAAAAAGTTCTTGCCATGAAAAATATATCTCGACAGCGCATAAGCGGCAGGTAACCCCAAGGCAAAACTAAAGAGTATAGTCAATCCAGCAACTTTAAGGCTGGTCAGCGTCGATTGCCAGGCTTCCAGTTTAAAGAAAAGATCGTCAAACTGTCTGATAGTGAAATGTGTAGGTATGACTTTCTCGATCTGATAGTAATCCGCGGGCAGGGCGAAGGCCGAAATCGTAATGAGCACCAATGGTGTCAGGAACCATACTCCAATGAGCACAGCGACAAAAATTGTAAACACCTGTCTAATTTTTAAAGCTACAGGGATTCTTTGCTTTTCCATAACAGTCAACTTCTCCAACCCACAGTCATACCCCAGGACGTTTGGATCTAAGGATAGTGATGTAGGCCCAACTAATGAGTATACAGATTAAGGCAATGATAAACCCATAGGTTGCCGCAAGCTGAGAGTTGTAAAGGTCAGCTTGTTGATAATATGTCTCACCTGCCAGTATGGGAATATCTCTACCGGAAAGCAGCCAAACAACCGCGAATATCTGAAATGCGAACAACGTTCGGATAAGGAGAGCTGATTGCAGACTTGGCATGACCAGCGGTAGCGTTATGTGAAAGAACTTTTGCCATTTGCTAAATCCAAATACGTCGGCTGCCTCCAGGTAATCCTTGCTTATGACCTGAAGACCAGCCAGAAGAATGATGAACACCAAAGGTGCTGCTCTCCAAACCTCGGTTAGCACTATCACCCAGAAAGCCCGCGAACTCAGCCCCAGGCCAAAAAAGTAAATAGGCGTCTCAATGATTCCGAATTTCATTAAAAACTTGTTTAAAAACCCGTGCGAAGTGAAAATATTGTAACTCATCAGCCCCGCTGTCACGTCGCTTAAGGCTAAAGGTATGGAAATAATATAGAGTACAGTCATATAGCCTTTAAACCTTGAGTTCACGAAAAGTGCAAGCAGGAAGGCGAGCAAAACCTGCAGGGGCACAATAATAACCAGGAAAAGCAAAGTATATCTTAAAGCCTTCCAAAAGGTAGAATCTCGAGCCAGAGTAACAAAATTTTCAAAGCTAAGTCCACCTGATTCAGAAATAAAAACAAGCTCCAGAGCTTTCATCAAGGGATAGCCAACAAAAACGGCTAGAAAAATCAAGGTAGGAAGAAAAAGAAGGTAGGGCATCCAATTTTTTTCTCTTTTAGCAGAAAACATCATCGCCTTTGCTTTTTTTCTGGAAAGAGTGCGCCTCCCGCTGCAAGCTAAAGGCTATGCTTTGCATGGGGAGGCGCAAGAGAGTCACCTCTTATACCATGGGCACACCAACTTCTTCGAACAGCGCTCTTATCTTATCTGCTGCTTCTGTAATGGTCGTTCCGATATCGGCTTCTTCGAGAACTATCTTAGTGAATACATCACGATAAGTTGCTGTAAACTCGCCACCTTTCGCACCAAGGCTGGGTATCATTACCATTACTGAATCTGCAGCTCCTGATTGTGTAAGCACACCCTTGGCCAAAACTTTCAGCGGTCCTGCTGGTATAGTCCCCTCTGCTTCCTTCACTGTCGGGAAGAAGCCAACATTCTCCAGTACCGTAACCTGTATATCTGGCCGCGTGAGATACTCAATCAATTTGATGGCACTATCTTTCTCTGGTGCCCCTACCGGAATTCCCAGACCTACAGCCACTGTAATATAACCTTTGCCTTTAAGCCCGCTGGGTACAGGAACAATGGCAAAGTCTCCAGGCTTCTCGATTAGGGCAGTCTTTATTCTGGCAGTGTGGTCCCACGCAATTAGCACTTCTTCCTTAAGTAGCGGCTCATCCATAGCCATCCAGGTAGAGCTTGCCGGATGCATATATCCTCGGAGTTCTCTCAGGTATTCCCATAGTTTAACTGCTCGTAGACTGTCGAACGCTGCTGCCTGATAGCCGGTGAATGACGGATAAATGTAACCATGCAAGAACCGATGCCATAGCCCTTTCGGACCCATGGGAAAACCAAGCTTTGGCCCTTTGAATGCCTCATTAAGATTCTTCGACCAATTGAGCAGCGCATAGTAGGTCCATTTCTCGCTCGCACCAGTTACATCCTCAACCGTCAAACCAAGTGGTAGGTACTCGAACGCTTTCTTGTTTACCACCATCACATAGGTTGCCTGCATCCAGGGTACATAAACCTTTCTGCCTGCCATAACTGAATAGTCTTCCAGCGCTTTGATGAAGGTCCGGTCAGGTAGTTTAATACCAGCAAGATCGTCGAACAGACCCTTGGCGTTCATTAGATCAAGCCCACTGTGCAACTCACCGACAGCCGATACAGTAACCTTTGTCGCAGCAACCTCAGCGGACAGGCGGACAAACATATCATGGTATGACGGCATACTTATGAACTCTACTGCCACTCCGG
>JAUVYX010000141.1 GCA_030602865.1 Dehalococcoidia bacterium
GAGCTACTCCAGGAGATGGGAGAGCTCCAGTATAGATTCGAAGCGGCCGGCGGCTATAGCATTGAATATGAGGCGAAAATCGTCCTCTCTGGGTTGGGATTTAAAACCTCTGATTATAAGCGCCCAATGAATGAATTCAGCGGAGGATGGCTGATGCGTGCCGAGCTGGCCAAACTGCTCCTGCTTAACCCTGACCTTTTATTGCTTGATGAGCCAACAAATCATCTTGACCTGGAATCCTGTATCTGGTTTGAAAACTATCTTAAGAGCTACCATGGAGCAATAATGGTTATCTCCCACGACAGGGAATTCCTGAATAACGTGGTAGACAGCGTTCTGGCCATTGAGCCAGGCAGGATTATTCATCACCATGGCAACTACGATAGCTTCATAACGGCACGACAAAGAGGGATTGAGACCAGTGAGGCGACTGCAAAAAGACAGAAACGTAAGATACAGCAGGAAATGCGATATATAGAGCGCTTTCGTTATAAGGCAACCAAGGCAACCCAGGTTCAAAGTCGAATTAAACGGATGCAGAAAATACAAAAAGTGGAGGTACCCCGAACAAGCAGGAAAATACACTTCTCATTCCCCTGTATTGAGAGAGGGGGAGAGGAAGTTATTAAACTAACCCACGTCGCTAAAGCCTATAGAAACAACATCGTATATAAAGACCTTAATCTGGTACTTCGGCGAGGGGACAGGGTGGCCCTGCTGGGGCATAATGGGGCAGGAAAGACAACACTGCTAAAAATCCTAGCGGATGGGCTTCCCTTTGAAAAGGGACAGCGCGAATTAGGGTATAACATCAGTACTGCATATTATACCCAGCACCAACTTGAACTTCTCTCCCCTGAAAATAGCGTATTATCCGAATTGCGCAGCGTTGCGCCCAACGATACAGAACAAAGACTGCGCAGCATCCTGGGAGGCTTTCTCTTCAGCGGTGACGATGTTGCGAAGACAGTCTCCGTATTATCTGGCGGCGAAAAGAGCCGGCTGGCAATAGCAAAAATACTGGTACAGTCAACGAACTTCTTATTAATGGACGAACCCACCAACCACCTCGACATCGCCTCAAGAGAGGTGCTCACCGACGCACTTCAAGCCTATCAAGGGACGCTCTGCTTCATTTCCCACGATCGTACCCTCATTCGCCAGATCGCAAATAAAATTATTATGGTGGCAAGAGGCCAAGTTCAAATATTCCCGGGAGATTATGATAGCTATCTCTACTGGAAGAAAAGCCAACCTGAAATAATCCCCGGGACAGACCAAAAATCAGTAATAAAAACCAGGAGCAAGGACAATAAAGAGGAATTACGTCGGCGCAAGGCTACTGAGGGAGAACTGAGAAACAAATACTACAGGATACTTTCTCCAATCCAGCGGAAAACCAGTAAAATCGAAGCCAGACTCTCATTACTGGAGGAACAGTTGAAGGAAATTGAGGATACTTTCTCCAACTCTGCCCACTACGAGGACAGATCCAATGTGGTCAATAACATCGATAAGCATCGCGGATTGAAAAAGGAAATCGATTCACTTACTGAAGAATGGGAGAGGCTTTCTCTTAAAGCTGATAAAATAACAGGCGAATTTGAAGAGGAAAAATATATGGCTCTAAAGCGAAATGCCTGAGCCTGAGTTAGGACCCTAGCGATTAAGGTTAAAACATTGATTCATAAAGCAGATGAGCAGGGGATAACGAAGAGAAGATTCTTCATCGTAGTCAATACTAAAGCGGGGCGTTACGATGATTACCTTATTTACGAGTACCTGACAGACTTATTATCCAGAGAAGATATCTCAGCAGAGATATACAGCTTCATAAACCAGCAGGAGCTGTCAGAGAGGATAAAGAAGGCGAAGCAAGAGCATTTTGACCTCTATGTAGCTGTAGGAGGAGATGGCATGATTGCACTGCTTGCCAGTTACCTGCAGGACTGCAAAAAAACAATCGGAATTATACCAGCAGGTACAAGTAACACCATGGCCAATATACTGGGCATCCCCCTGGACGTAAAATTAGCTATCCAGTTACTCGTTCACTTCGAACAAACGAAAACCATTGACGCTATACAGATAGAGGACAGATTATTTTTCATGAACGTATCTACGGGCTTCTCTTCCTCTGTAGTAAATGAATTAGACTCCACTAAAAAATCTCTGCTTGGAATATTTGCTTATATATTCACAGGATTGCTACATCTGCCAAAAACAACTCAAAAATCGTTCTCCGTTACAATAGACGGGAAGAGACAACAGGTAAAAGCGGCTGAGTTATTTGTGGCCAACTCGGGAGTACTGGGCAGATCACAATACACTATATCGGACAGCATAATTGACGATGGAATACTGGAAATAGGCATCGTTCGTGAGACCTCAATCAGGGGAATAGTGGATGTCATACTGGACCTTCTTGTCAGAAAGCGGAAGAAAAGCTTCCAGTTAATCGGACAGGGAAAACATATCACCGTTCTAACTGAAAACCCTCTGATAGTACAGGCAGATGGAGATATTATAGGAGAGACTCCTCTGACCATAGGAATCGTCCCCAAGGCAGCAACGTTCGCCATCCCTACGCAACAAAAAAGAGGATTCGCCACGAGGGATAACGCTATTTCAACTTAGCAACGGGAGTGTATCAGGCGAATAAGGGAGCACACAGACTGAGGCTTGCTGACCATGACGTGCAAGGGCCGCTTCAAGTGCCTCATCAACTGTAGCAAAAGGAGTAAAATTCACCGCCGTTGCATCTTCATCACTGACACCACCGGAGACTATACAAATCCTGGCACGCCGCCGTGTGTTCGCCCACGCCATGGCCAGCGCCCCGGCAACTAAATCTTTAATCTCTCCAGAACGTACCCTTTTGTCTATTTCCTCCAGGCTACGTCCAGCATACTGAACCATCTCAGGATGTGTTACAGCAACCCCTTCGGGACAAGGGGTTACTATGATTATAGTACCACCATCACGAACACAGCGTTCAGCAGCGTAGAGAGATTTATGAGCTTGCCAGAACTCGATGTCACATGGGTGTGAACCTGCGATAACTATATCCGTCTTATTTGTAACATTCACACCATATACACGACGTGAGGTCTCAACTCCTTCCCTGAAGGCGGCCCTGGGATCCCCAAAGACAGCCTTTACCACTCTTCCCTCTGCATCCAGTATTGTATTCAAAATCGCTTTCAATCCCGCTCTCTCTGCAATTGTCTCCATCTCATGCCGAACTTTATTTTCCAATATACCCAGCATACTGAGGTCACAACTACGTACAGAGAGCAAATGGACTTCTCCTGTTGTCTGCACTCCGCATATACCTGGCTGGATTATCTTGGCACCACCGGAAAAACCAGGAATATGGTGTGGCACTATTGTGCCTATACCCAATACCAGGTCAGCGTCTACGACCAGACGGTTTAACATTACAGGAATGCCTGCCTGTGTAGTTCCCATCCGCACCAGTGCATTCGAGTCAAAGGCATCATGATTTATCACCTGTATACGGCTGGTGATAACGCTACCATATTTTATTTCTATCTCCTGGGCAGTCATTTTTCGATGCGTGCCCAGGGCAATAAGCAACTGAACAGCATCATCATCAACCCCTGCAGCATTAATTGCATCAAGGACTTCAGGAAGTATAATATCGGCTGGAGTAGGACGGGTATTATCATCTGCCACTATAACAATACGCTTTGCGCCCCGTGCTAACTCCGTCAGGGTTGTTGTACCGACAGGATTTGATAATGCTTGTCTGATTTCAGTAGCGACATCTGCTACAGGAGAAACTTGATGGAGGCTAATTTAAAAGGAATTTATAGCCCCCATCAAGTTTCTCCTGTAGCAGATGTCGCTACTGAAATCAGACAAGCATT
>JAUVYX010000077.1 GCA_030602865.1 Dehalococcoidia bacterium
CCTTTACGAAGGCTGAATACGTTAGTGAACCTGGAGTTACTCTTGTTGACACGTATGTGTTTCTGGAAAATAGGGCAGAGAGTACAGCCGTAGAAATAGAGAAAGCAAAAGTTGCTTTGTTAGAATATGCACGCAGGGAAGGAATGGAGGTAATTAGAGGAAGTGAGCACCAGGTAAGGATAAAACCTGTAAGCAAACTTAAATTTCCTGGCAAGAGTGATATTGAGCGCAAAGAACTGGAAAATATAATTTATGAAGTAGATAAATGGGCAAGGGTCTTTCAGACTGATATAGCTTCGTTAGCCAGTGTTATTGATAGTAAACTCCGGAACAATGAATTGATGGAACAAATAGTGAAGTATGGGGAAAATGAGATGGGCGATACAATCCAAATATCCCAGCTAATGGACTAAGAGAAATAGCTTTAATACTTGCTATCTACTGGATGAGGAAGGAAGTCTTATTGGGTTGGCATTCATACAGGTAAATGGATTAATATTAGCGTAGAGATTTTATATATAACCAGGCAAGAAGAACTAAAAGAGAGGAATTACTTCCAGGATACCATAAGTTTGGTAATGACCAAGGCTCGGAAGATGAACAGTTATTTTAGATGAAGATGAAAGGGCTACATAAACTAATTCTTTTCCCTCAGACCTCCGGAGTAAATGACAGGGGACATCTCTGTGTCGGTGGTTGCGATGTTGTTAACCTGGCAGAAGAGTTTGGTACTCCACTCTATCTATTTGATGAATATACTCTCCGCAATCGCTGCAAGGAGTTCAAGAAAGAATTCTCACTGCATTACCCCGATATGCAAATTGTTTATGCTTCCAAGGCTTTCTTGAATCAAAAAATGGCACTTATCATCAAGGAGGAAGGGTTGGGAATTGATGTGGTTTCAGCTGGAGAACTGAGTATTGCTTGTTCGGTAGATTTTCCTCTAGCTGATGTTTATTTCCATGGTAACAATAAGACACAGCAGGAGATGGAAATGGCCTTGGATTATGGAGTAGGTTGCATAGTGCTGGATAACCTATATGAACTGGATTTACTTGATAGTCTGCTGACGAAACGGACACGCAGTCAGCGTGTAATGCTCCGCATCAACCCAGGGGTGGACCCTCATACTCATAAGCATACGAGCACTGGTATCCTTGATAGTAAATTTGGTTTTCCACTGTCCAATGGGCAGGCTGCTGATGCAGTGAAGGTGGCTATAGATGCATCTCATCTGGAACTTGTAGGCTTTCATTTTCATCTTGGCTCACCGCTGTTTGAGGTAGAGCCTTATATTATGGCTATAGAACTAGTAATGAAGCTAGCTGCTGAGCTAAAAAATAAGCTGGGTTTTCAACTCAGGGATTTCAGCATTGGTGGTGGATTTGCTGTGCAGTATGTGTTGGGAAAAGAAGCGCCTTCGGTGGGTGATTATGCCAGGATTATTACCTGCAAGGTGAAAGACTCTTGTTCTAACTTAGGGTTAGCTTTACCGCACTTTACCGTAGAACCGGGTAGGGCTATTGTGGCTCAGGCTGGAGTGGCGCTCTACAGAGTCGGTGCTATAAAGGAGATACCAGGAATTCGTAAATATGTGTGTGTAGATGGTGGCATGAGCGATAACATTCGTCCCGCTCTCTATGATGCCAAATACGAGACGTTGGTGGCTAATAAAGTCAATGATGTAGAGCATGATATTGTTACTATTGCAGGTAAACTATGCGAATCTGGTGATATACTGGCTTGGAATGCCAAACTCGTCTCCATATCTCCTGGAGACCTTATTGCCATGCCCGTTTGTGGAGCATATTCTATTTCTATGTCCAGTAATTATAACTCTATGCCTCGTCCAGCTATAGTACTGCTTAATGAAGGCCAAGCGCAGATTATTCGAAAACGAGAAAGCTATAAAGATTTAATAAGGCTGGATGTGATATAGATGTGGCAAACAAAAGGTCAGGACCGAATATTAGATTTACTGAAGCGCAGCGTTAAAACGCGAAATATTGCTCATTCCTATCTATTAACCGGCCCACCGCATGTAGGTAAGGAAACTCTGGCTATTGACCTGGCTAAAGCATTGAATTGTGAGTCGCCAGATTCTCCATGTGGGCAATGTCGGTCATGCCGTCACATCGTAGAGAGGAAACACCCTGACGTGGTTTTTGTGAATCTGGAACTTTCCGCCGAAATGAGTCGTAATTCTGCTGAAAGAGTGTCAACACCCAGGACGAAAATAGGCATTGATTGTATAAAAGAGCTTCAGTGTATGGCAAATATGGCTACTTATGAAGGAAAATATAGGGTGTTCATCTTTGAGGAGACAGCACAATTATCTACTGAGGCAGCAAACAGATTGCTGAAAATACTGGAAGAGCCACCTGACAAGGTTATTTGGCTGTTGCTCTCTTCAGAGGAGTCTCGTCTATTACCCACCGTTGTATCACGCTGTCAAAAATTGAAATTGAAGCCTATGCCGTTATCTAAATTACAGGATATACTCGAGGTAGATTTTGGCATTGAAGCAAAGAAGGCAGAGTTTTTATCTCGTTTGTCGCAAGGTTGTCCGGGCTGGGCGTTTTCTGCGTTGGAGGATAATGGTGTGATGGAGCGGCGATTAGAGGATATAGATATGATATCCTCTTTGCTAAGTGCTGGCATTGAAAAACGTTTTGCGTATGCTGGGAAAATAGCAAATGAAGTGTCCAGAAACAAGCAAATTGTAACGAGATATATTGGGATCGCTTGTAGTTGGTGGCGTGATTTAATGCAAATTAAATGTAATTGTAAGGAAACTGTTGTTAATATAGATTACATAGCAGTTCTGGAAAAACAGGCAAAATATTTAAGTCTTGCTGACATTAAGGAATTTATCATAAATCTGTATTCTACAGAAGATCAAATATCCAGAAATGTTAATGCTCGATTGGCATTTGAATCGCTTATGCTCAATATGCCAAGGATTCCGATATCCGATGAGGGAGGGAATTATGCATAACATAATTAAAGTTCGCATTTTTAATAACATCAATGCGGTTCAATATGACCCCAATGATATTGCTCTGCAAGTTAATGATTATGTGATGGTAGATACCCGTATTGGTTTGGAACTAGCCAGGGTTATCGCTGTTGAGAAGTTTGAAAATGCTGATCAGGGTGATGAGATTCATAGACCAGTGATGACTCTGAGCAGACGAGCCACAGATGGGGACATGGAGGAGGTCTGCCAGAGAAAGGAAAAAGAGGCGCTGGCTGAGTGCAGGAAAATGGTTGAGCGGTTACAATTAGAGTTGAAAACTATCTCGGCTCAATATAATCCTGACAACGGCAATTTTACCATTATTTTTCATGCTAAAGGGAAAGTAAATTTTCGAAGCCTGGTAGGGAAATTGAGTAGACGCCTTAGAGCACGGGTAGAACTGAGACAGGTTGGACCTAGAGACGAAGCAAAATTACTTGGGGGCATTGGCAAATGTGGATTAACATTTTGCTGCCGGCAATTTTTAAGAGAGTTCAGTCCTGTTTCCATTAAAATGGCTAAGCAACAGGGGTTGAGTCTGAACCCGACTAAAATATCAGGTGTTTGCGGCCGTCTTTTATGTTGTCTTACCTATGAAAATCAGGAATATGATACGGTACGTAAAAAAATGCCCAAGTTGCGCCAGCAGGTGAAAACACCGTTTGGTGAAGGTAAGGTGACCGAGCTCAACTTACTGAAAGAGACGGTTAAGGTGAAACTAATTGATAGCGAAATGTTTCATCAGTTGACCCTCAATCAGTTGGACTGGTAATAAGCAAGGTATTTTCGCCACTCGTCATGTCTGTTGGTGTAATTATAAGGAATATGGAAGCCATCATTATGAGGTGCTTGCGGTTGCTTAAGTAACTTCATACTTGCTTTTTCCAACAAGTGCCCACCCTTTCTCCGATTACAACGATTGCAGGCGCTAACCACATTTTCCCAACAGTGTTCCCCACCAAGCCGCCGTGGTATAACATGATCTAGAGTGAGATCTATTCCATATTTGCCACAATACTGACAGGTAAATTTGTCACGATAGAAAACTTCTAGCCTGGTTAGCTTTCTCTGATGTCGTGGACGATTAACCCGACAAACTAAACGAATTACCGAAGGTATGGTGAATACCTGCGTAGATGAATGAAGCTCACCTCTGCCGTTTTCCAGGACTTCAGCTGTTCCCCGAAATACCAATACCACTGCCCGGCGAACACGACATAGATTGAGAGGCTCGTAACTTTGGTTAAGGACTAGAACTTCAAACTCAACCATGCTAGATTCTCAGTTTAAGAATTATCTATTTTAGCAGTCATATTTGCAGATTGCAATATGAATTTAATTATTCTTAGCCGGTGTAAGGGTGGCTATTGACTACGTCCTCATCTATCTCGATACCCAGACCTGGTTTTCCTGTTGGCATAAGATATCCTTTCTCCGGGCGTAGAGGGGGCTGTATGTAGGACAATTCGAGTGGCACCGCATTTATCTCGATATATTCACTTCCCATATTGCTGAGGCTAAAATGGAGCGTGGCTGCAATCCCTGGCCCAAAACAAAAGGAATGAGGAATAAGTTGCAGGTTCCATGCCTCGGCAATGCTAAGAATCTTACGACACTCCATTAATCCACCGGCTTTTATGACGTCAGGCTGCAGGATGTCTACAGATCGTTTCTCTATCATATCTCTAAAACCATAATGGGTATATTCATTTTCTCCTGCAGCAATTCTGATACTACTATTAGCTGTTACATAGGCTAGTCCATCATAATCATCCATTGGTTGTACCGGTTCCTCCAGCCATAACAGCCCGTATGGTTCCAATTCCTTTATTTTCCCCAATGTTTCTCTGGGAGACCATAAACCATTGACGTCTAGCATAAGGGCGATGTCGTCAGGTATTACTTCCCGTACTGCCTTAACGGACTCCACATCAATTTGATGTAATTTTATTGCAGTGTAACCTTGCTCCACGAAACCCATTGCTGCTCTGGCAACATCTTCAGGTCTGTTATAACGTAGCAGGCTGGCGTAAGCTTTAGCCTTGTCTCGACATAACCCTCCTAACATCTCGTATATGGGAAGTTTCCTATATTTTCCAAGAATATCCCATAGGGCTATTTCTATTCCGCTGATGCATTGAATCGCTAATCCTTTTCTGCCATAGCGGAATGTTGTTTGAAACATAAGGTCCCAAAGTTTTGCAATGCGTAATGGGTCTTTATCAAGAAGTAGAGGTTTGAGAGCCTCTTCAATAAATTTACAGACTACGCTGGGGGTGAAGCGAAAAGCCTCTCCATAACCGGTTATGCCTTCATCTGTTTGAATTTTTACCAAAACATGAAAAGAACTAGCCTTAGCAGATGCCATTGATGAAATAGACCCCGATGAAATAGCAGGGTTCTCCTTTAATGGAATAGAAAGAGGTATAGCCCTG
>JAUVYX010000151.1 GCA_030602865.1 Dehalococcoidia bacterium
ACGAATAATAATTTTGAAATAAAATGACAAAAGACGCAGAAAGAAGTACAATAGCTTATAGAGATGAAGATGAAAAAGTTATCAAAATCAACTAGAAAATATATTAGAAACGAGAAGGCAAGAATTCGCAAAGAAGTTGCAGATACAATAGAGCAGGATAAATTAATTATTTCATTAACTAACAGGTTCTATGTATGAGTCGTAGCTAGCACTCAAACTTGTAGAGTGCCTTACATTTACGATCGTTTTTAATCAAATATCGGAAATTTTATGTATGTCCTACCCCCTTAATCCATCCACCGGACTATATTTCTTATGGCTCTCAATAGCGTCATAACATCCCACAGCCTGACAATACCTATTAGTCATCATTAAAGTAGTATGCCCTAATAGCCTCTGTAACATTAAGCTATCCCCACCATTCTTAAGCCACAAAGTAGCAAACGTATGTCTTAACAAGTGAGGATGTTGGCTTGTTGTAGAGAAATCCCTTGTTCGTCGACAGCATGGAGATATGTCTGTGAATTTTGAGTAGTGCTTTGGTCAATTGGAGAGAAAGGAGTTTTACTGGTGGCAGCGACTGGATTTGAACCAGTGACCAAAGGCTTATGAGTCCTTTGCTCTACCGCTGAGCTACGCTGCCTGTAGTAAAATTTAGCATAGCAGCAAGGTGTGGTCAAACTAGCTATCAAGAGATGTTAGCATCGAAGGAAATACTCTATTGTTGGAGATTAATGGTTGTTAGGATAGTCCTCCCATGCGTTATCAAGGGTACTTTTCCTTGACACTGGCTCGTAAAAACCCTTAGAATCAGTAACTTCATTATGGGAAATCTATACAAAGAACTACAGTGGCGAGGTGTCCTGTATGCTGCGACAGAGGGAACGCAAGAAATCCTCGCCAGCAGAAAAGTTGTTGGCTATATTGGCTTCGACCCCTCGGCCGCCAGTCTGCATGTTGGTTCTCTGCTGCCAATAATGACACTGGTCCATATGCAACGCTATGGGCACACTCCTATAGTAGTGATTGGTGGAGGCACCGGACTTATCGGAGACCCTAGCGGGAAGACACAGGAACGACCCTTACTGGGCAAGGAACAAATTGAAGAAAATATTCAGGGAATTAAAAAACAACTAAGCAAGTTCCTGGATTTTGAAGCCCAAAATAATCCAGCCATTCTGGTCAATAATGCTGACTGGCTTGCTTCTATTAGCATGCTGGATTTCTTACGTGATATTGGAAAACATTTCACCGTTAACTATATGCTGGCCAAGGAATCGGTGGAGAGTCGCATGGAGGAGGGGATGTCTTTTACAGAGTTTAATTATATGCTTTTACAGGCGTATGACTTCCTGACTTTATACAAACGATATAGATGTGTTCTCCAGATGGGAGGAAGCGACCAGTGGGGGAATATCACCAGTGGTATTGACTTGATTCGCCGCCTGCTCCGAGGTAAGGCCTATGGACTGGTAACCCCTTTGCTCCAGACATCTTCCGGACTAAAATTTGGCAAGACAGGTAGCGGAACTGTTTGGCTTGATCCGAATTTAAGTTCGCCCTATCATTTCTACCAGTTCTGGCTTAATACCGGTGATAAAGAAGTTATATCCTATTTGAAATATTTTACACTTCTTTCTGAAGCGGAGATTGAAGATATTGCCGAGGTGCTGGCCAAGTCGCCTGAGAAGAGAGAAGCTCAGAAGATACTGGCATCTGAGGTTACGCAAATGGTACATGGGAAAGAGGAATTGGCAAAGGCTGAACGAGCAACCGCTGCGCTATTTGGCAGAGAAATAAAGGATTTATCTGCTAAGGACGTCCTCGATGTATTCGCTGATACTCCCTCTACTAATTTGTCATCATCTCTATTCGATGAAGAAGGTATGCTTCTATCAAACCTGGTGCAGGAATGTGGGCTTATGTCTTCCAGAGGTGCGGCGAGACGCCTGATTAAAGAGGGTGGTCTCTATGTCAATAATCGTCGGGTAACGGATGAATATTATAAATTATCACTTGATGAAAGCATTGACAAGCAGTTCTTTGTACTGCGTAAGGGAGCTAAGAAATATCACCTGGTACGGGTGTTGCCGGAATAGGTAGTTTTCATGCTCAGGCACGGTTAAATTATCAGGGTATTTTAGTTTGCCCGCTGTTTGATTAGTTTAAAGGCTATTACATCTACCAATCCTAAATCAGTCAATCTCAGCTCAGGAATCACCGGCAGGGCGAGGAAGGATAGTATAGAGAACGGAGCCGGTGGAGAAGAACCTATGCCGGCAGCAGCCTTTGCTAATTTCTCTAATTGCTGAATGACCTCTTCTACCGGTGCAGGCGAGAGCAATCCCGCGACAGGTAATGGCAGGGAGGAAAGTATATTACCGTCGGCACAAACAACCAGCCCGCCGTGAAGTCTCTCTATTTCTTTTATTGCTGACAGTATATCGTAGTCATTGGTACCTACAGCTATTATGTTGTGAGAATCGTGCGCTACAGATGATGCCAGAGCTCCTTTCTTTAAGCCAAAGCCTTTAACCAATCCCACGCCGATGTTACCGCTGGCGTTATGCCTTTCCACTACCACAAGCTTTAAGAGGTCTCTTTGTATGTCGGGGACAATCATGCCTTCTTCTAATTTTACCTGCTCAAGTCTGTTTTTCGTGACTATCTGTCCGGGAACAATCTCGATGACAGGATATGGCTCTCCCGTACCGGGTAGGTTCAATTCTTCTAAAGTGAGGGGCTTAATGTGAATCGTATCCTCCAGTCCGGATTTTATTGCAGGAACTGTAAAAAGAGGGCTACCGTGCCTTGCAACCAGGTGCCCTTTATGAAAAACCATGTCTATTTCCAATATGTTTAGGTCCGTAATAGTAATAAGATTGGCAAGGTATCCCGGTGCGATAGCTCCTCTGTCGTGAAGGCGAAAATACTCAGCCGTATTGATTGTTGCCATCTGAATTGCCCTGATTGGCTCCAGACCTTTGCTGATAGCTTTTCTTAGCACCGCATCTACGTCCCCTTCGTTGAAAAGGTCTAAACAGCTACGGTCATCTACGACAAAAAAGCATCTCTTGTATGTGTTATCTGTAACCAGGGGCAGGAGAGCATCCAGGTTTTTTTCTGATGACCCTTCTCTAATCATCAGATACATGCCTTTCGCCAGTTTCTCCTGTCCTTCCTTAAATGATATTGATTCATGGTCAGAGAGAATGCCACTTGCCATATAGGCATTGAGCTCCTTGCCAGTAAGGCCGGGAGCATGGCCATCGATTACTCTCCCCTTAAAACTGGTAATCTTGCTTAAAACATCATCAGAACCATTGAGCACGCCTGGGAAGTTCATCATTTCCCCCAATCCGATTACGTTGCTATCCTGAAGCAGTTCCTTGATTTCTTTCATGTTGATGCTGGCACCTGATGTTTCTAAATCGGTTGCAGGGACGCAGGATGGTATCATCAAAAACATATCGAGCGGCAAATCACGTATGCTATCAAGAACAAACTTGATGCCTGTCAGGCCACAGACATTGGCGATCTCATGAAGATCGCTTACGATGGTTGAAATACCTTTGGGGATTATTGTATTGGCATATATTGCCGGATGCAGCAGGGAACTCTCAATGTGCGTGTGTCCATCGATTAGACCAGGGGCAAGATAATTCCCTTCTAA
>JAUVYX010000050.1 GCA_030602865.1 Dehalococcoidia bacterium
AGCGATGTTTCTGACGATTTCGCTTGTTATCGTCAGGTACATCATATAAGGCGACAACCCCAGCGGTTTCAACAAGAAAATGGCTTTTCACCACCGACCCAGAGATCAGTTCTGATTGACTGAGGTCAGGGCACATATTAAAAGTTCGTCCTCGATTCCTCTTCTGGTCAGATTGCCCAAGTTCAATTACTCCTGTAAACCCAGCTTTAGAGTCAAAGCTGATTGCCCATCGCACATCTTTTGGTTTAAATCCCGGTTTGGAACCCTGTCCATATTTAGCCAGCAATTCAAGCATCAACCATCCTCCTTCCCTTGAGCACTTTATCGCTGTCATAGGGTGGGACGACCAATATTCCGTTTTCTACCTTTGCTCTAAAAAGACTGACTCCAGGTAATTCAGCATTTGTGGTATCAAGAGCTTTCCCAGGGTGAGATAAATCGAACACGTCATATAACATCATCCCAATGCTTATTTCTATATCAGGAGGACTCTTAATCTTTTCGGGTGAATCCAGCAATTCAAAAAAAGCAGGAAACTCGCGACAGCCAAGATATGGCTGATAGAAACACTTTCCTTTGGATGCCCTGCGTTGAAACTGAGCTTCAAGTGCTGAAAGCCTGTTATAAAACCCATTCCACGGTTGTAATTGCGCATGAAGCTGGTAACAGACGTTCTTCAATGCCATTGTCTGCCGCTGGGTACGGCCTTTCTGGTCAGTTCCAAGTAAATCAGTTGTCCCATCCGCTATAATTGGTCTTGGGTCCTCTTTCCCCTTTATCCATTTTATAATAGTGCTAGCAGGAGGGGCTTTATCCTTCACTTCATTTCGCCTTAGCGCTATATACTGAGGCTTCTCAAAAACATCAACTCTTGTCACCTGCCAGCGAAATTCCAGAGGTTTACAAAATATCGCGTCATAAATACCACGCGCAGCGGATGGGGTTATCACCGGATAGCTAAAACGCTCAACTTTAAGTTCCGGCCGGGTAAAGCAGGCAAGACTTCCCCATACTCTCAATACATGGTCCTGTGACATGGTTCTTTCCTCCTTTATGCAATAATACAATTTGGAGATAATGATGGATTTAGTCCTATATCTTTATCATAATCCGCCTCCTTAATATATACGTACCAGTCATCAGAATCTTTGGTCTTGTTAAATCGCAACTTCACCGGTTCCAATGATTGCCACAGTGGGTCATCAGCACATTTAGGGCGGAAAAGGCTTACGGAATAAGGTCGCGCTGACTGTATCCACTGTCGGCTGATGCCGATATTTAGTGCTTCTTCATGTAGTTCCTTAAATTTTTCGGTATCATAAGAAACCAGTACATTGATAGTATCTCGGTCAATGAGTCTGTACTGTTGAGCTACTTCAATAAAATTCTGCTGCTTAATGGCATTTGCAAACTTCTCCTTTAGCTCTCCGAGGTTAGCAAATGTATAGAGCGACTGGTAATACGTTTGAAATAACGTGGGATTATTAATATCCATGGCATCAATGCCTACCTTTGTTAATAGCGCACTCGTTGTACTAGTAGCTTGGGTATAGGTACCATCCGGGTAAAGCCGTTTTCCCTCTTCTGTTTCAGGATTAAAAACAATCACCCTGCCACTATCCAGATTACCGCTCCGGTTACATCGTCCGGCCGCTTGTGCAACAGCATCAAGTGGGCCCATTGCACGGTAAACTACAGGGAAATCGATATCTACCCCGGCTTCTATACACTGGGTAGAGACAAGAAAGCAGGAAATGCCCTTTTTTAATAACTCTTTTACCTGCTGTAAAACATTGGTCCGGTGAGCAGGACACATATTCGTTGACAGATGAAATACATTTTCAAGGCCAGCATTTTTCAAATAAGATAATAGAGTTTTTGCATGACTCTTTAGGTTGACAATGCAAAGTGCCTGTTTGTGCTCAGCCAATCTTTCCGCCAATTGGACCCATGAGATACTACTGCTAGGTTCTGGCCATTCAACATGATTTCTCCGTGACAGTGAGAAAAGGTCGGTTTTAGACGAGACAATCTCTTTCGGCTGCCATCCAAAAGCACATTGCTTTCTTACTATTCGATCAAGGTGACTATATGCAGGTTGTGTTGCAGTTGAAAAAACAACTGTAGAGTTGTATCGTTCAGCAAGTCGTGAAAGCGCTGCTAATGTTGGAACGGCCAGAGACACCGGTATAGTTTGTACTTCATCAAAAAGGATTATACTCCCAGCGAGCCTGTGCAGTTTCCGACAGGGAAACGACTGATTAGAAAACAAGGATTCAAGTAATTGTACACTGGTAGTAATAATGACAGGTGCATCCCAGTTTTGTATAAGCTGGCGTCTATCATAATCCTCGAAATCTTCTTTATCCGTGTTACCCTTCTTTATCCCGCTTAAACTATGATGCTCCAGAAGATAATTTCCAAGGTTGCTTCCCTGGAAATACTGTTCAAATACCTCGCGATACACCTTAACGGTCTGCTCTATGATAGAGAGATAAGGGATTACAACCACAATTCTTCTCATATTGTTTATTATGGCGTGTCTTAGTGCGAACGCAAGCATTGAAAGTGTTTTACCACTACCAGTTGGAGCAGTTAGTGTAAAAAGCCCTTTCGGCTTTTCAGCCGCACTGAGGCAATCAGCGAGTAATTTCTGCCTCATATCACGAACCTTTGTTGAAGATTTCTTTTTGGCCGATATTTTTTCTATGTAAGAGATTAACAGTTGTAATGATTTTTCTGGTTCCAGCAAAAGTCCATCTTTCCGGTATATTCTATTTCCAGACTCATCTCTCTGGAACCAGGCTTCCGTTTCAACAAAATCAGCATCTACCAGCGCAGAAAAAAGCATACGGATATCCAGCATGGAACTCAGGTTATTCATACCCCATTTGTACAGTGAAGAGCTTAATTCTTGATTACAGGTAAGGCCATCAGCAATAAGTGCATTGATGGTAGCTTCTGATAGTTTCATTTGCATGGGGTGATTGATAGATAGTTTTTGCGGATTAAGGTTCGCAAGAGAATCCCTATCGCCTATCTGCAACCCAATATGATGTCCCTGAATTGATAAAGCCATAGCAATGCCATTTTGCCTGTACTGGTTCAGAACTTCCCACGCACCTGAGGACCAGTGGTCAACCCCTTCCTCTTCCCCTCTAATTCTTTTCTGAAATAATTTTCCGTACTTGCCTAAATCGTGGAACAGTCCAGCAAGATACCCTTCTTCTGCGGCTCCAAAATAGCTAGCATACTCTTTTGTTCGTCTGGCTACCAGACTAAGGTGTTCATGTAGTAATTCTTCATTTCCAGATTTGTTATCACGATGTGACAAACATCTTTCTACCATTAAATAATCCTATCAAGTATTCTATGACAACTATTTGTCAATTTATACTTTGTAGTCGTATTAAAGTAATATTTACGTGAACTGTTTCTAATGTTTCGATTATAGCGCTGAATACCTTTTTTGACTACACTTTACTGATTTTTAATGAACTTTATTATATTTATAGGACAAATCATAGTATGTTTTCTGACTATTTTTATTTTGACTGACTTGAAAAAGCAGGAGCATGCATATCTACTTCCACCCAGATTGCCGCGGCAGTAAAACTGCCTCGCAATGACGGAGTATAGAGCAGAGCGGAGCAATGGATGGCCGCTTACCGGCAGGATTCGATGACGCCGTCCTTCATACGGATTACCCTGTCTACGTATTTCTCGTCATCTGGCTCATGGGTTACCATGACGATCGTTTGAGAAAGATCTTTGTTCAGTTTCTTGAACAGCTCGAGGACGACTTTTGCGGAGGCTGCATCCAGGCTTGCCGTTGGTTCATCGGCGAATAGTATCCCCGGTTTACTGATAAGGGCACGGGCAATAGCGACCCTCTGCTGTTCGCCACCGGATATCTCATCGGGATAATGTCTCAGCCGTTTATCAAGACCAACCAGTTTAAGCATTTCCATCGCGCGTTTACGGTAAGCCTTCTGATTGGTGGAGCAAAGTGCCGGCAGGTAGACATTTTCAAGGATGTTCAGTTCGCCAAGCAGCGAGTATTCCTGGAAAACATAGCCCAGCTTTTCCAGCCGGAACCTGGCCCTTTCCGTCCTGGTCAGTTTCAGTACATCAACACCATCTATGTAAATTTCGCCACTGGTGGGCCTGTCCAAAAGGCCGAGGAGATGCAGCGCAGTTGATTTGCCTGCACCACTTCTACCCATGATAGCTACAAATTCCCCTTGCTTGATGGACATGTCCATGTCTTTCAGGGCATGGATAGTGGCATCACCATGGCCATAGGTTTTATATATATTTCTCGTTATAATCAATTAATGAATTAGATCCCCTTAATAATTTTTAAAATACTTTGCTTCATAATGGACCAGGCTGGAATAATTCCTGCCAGGATAGCTGCAAATATCAGGCCGGAGGTTGAAGTACCCAGTGTAAATGGCTGGACGGTCAGGCTCACTAGTCCCAGTGGTAAATCAAGCGGGTTGCTGGTTGAGTATGGTATAAGCACAAAACGAACAGTCAGCCAGCCAATAAGTATGCCGGCGCTGGCGTAGAACAGGGCCTGGATGAGATAAGAGCCTATTATAGTTCCACGAGCGATGCCGATGGCACGCATGATGCCAATCTGCCGCTTCTTACTTACAACATTGACATAAATCACGATGAACATGATAATGGTGGCCACCATCAGACCGACGCCATTGATGAGCGAGCCAACGATTTCAAAGGTAGATATGGTGCTTCTCATGGCGCCGCCATAGTCCTGCCAGCTTCTTATTTCTCCGTTTATGCCCATAGCATTGAAATTTTCAATAAGTCTGCTTTCCTCCACGCCTGGCTCGGCTTTAACCAGGATATAGCTGGCCCTGTTGTTAAATATGTTTTTACCCAGCACCGATGCCATCTCTTTCCGGGTGACAAAAGCTTGAAAGTCCACTTCAAGGTGCCTGGCTCGAAAGATTCCTTTAACCGTGTATTCCCGTTGAACACCGTTAGGATAGGTCAGGCGTACTTCGTCACCGACGTCCACTCCGCCCAGGGTGAGAAATGCCTCGGTTTGAGCTCTGTCGCCACCGGCTATCTCGACGCCCAGTATGATTTCATCCCGGTCATTTTCGTCCAGGTAAGTTCCGGCAATCATCCGGTTATGAACGCTGGTAACTTCTGCTTCCTGCGCAGGGTCGATGCCGGTAACTTTGTAGGTTCCGCTTTTACCTTTATCTGCCGGTGATTGTTTCTCTTTCCAGTTGTACTCGATGAAGGCACCGCTATCCAGTCGTGCTGCGACTCCGGCTACGCCGGGAGCTTGCGCTATCTCATTTTCTAACTGGCTTACATGGTTGATATAGTATTCATCCACTTCAGGACTGATGACCACGTTGGAATAGGCGGCATCAACCAGTTGCCTGTCCATGGTGCGCATTACACCCGTGATGATAGATGAAGTGAAAATCAGATTAACAAAGCTGAAGGCCATCACCACGACGAGCAAAAGTGGCACCCAGCGGTTGCCTTTGGTGATGGATTTATAAGCCAAAAACAAGGCTATTACCACATTTCCCAGTATTGATTTAACGGAGCGATATTTCATTTTTGTCTGGATGCCATCTGTCCATATAGTTGTTTTACGGTGCAGACAGCAACCCTTAATTTCAGTTCGTGTTTTCTTTTATAGATGATGCTATTTTATTAATGAGGGCGAACAGGGTGTTTCGTTCGTCATCTGTTAAACAGCACAGCATTTGTTGAACTCGTTCTGCGCTGCAATTCTCAATAAAGTGGTGAATCTTTTCTCCCTCTTCGGTTAGAGCTACCCGCACCACTCTCCTGTCGGTTGTGTCGGACAGTCTCTGTATGTATCCCCTGTCTACAAGGTCGTCAACCATCCGAGTTGCTGTGCTGAATGGCAGTGAGAGGACGTTGCTGAGCTCTCCCATGGTGGGATTATCCAGGAGATGGATGCAACTGCTTATGCGATAAACGAGTTCGAGAACGGTATTGGGAAGTGGTTCATCGTTGATATTTTTATCCCAACCGCGGCGATTCCGCAATTCAAGCAGTTCGTTGTGTAACATGGACTCGAACTTTATCCATACCTGAACAAAATTCCGTACGATTTCGGATATCTGTTCAGCGTAGTTTTCCTGTTTGCCTTCGTCTGTCATATATTTTCACAATGCGATATTTCTATAATGGAAATATATCATGAATGCGGGTTGCCCGTCAAAATAGGGTTGAAGACCGAGGACAGAAAGGGCAAGGGGATTGGCAGGATCTCCAAACTCCAAACTCCAAACTCTAAATCCTAATCACTAAATACTAAACAAATTCAAAATACTAATTACAAGACCTGTTGCCTCAACGCCGCTTCCGAATCACCTCCCAGATTGCCACGGCAGCAAAGCTGCCTCGCAATGACAATTATCAACCATGTCATACCCGCGAAAGCGGGTATCCACCATCAGGCCCAATTTAAGGCGGTAAGTTTGCCTTTATACAGGCATGGTAGTTTTGAGTACTGTCTTCTTTGGGGGAAGGGGAAGCATTCGCAGAAGCGAATACCCGGGTAGATTCCTGCTACCTGCTTTCGCAGGCACAGGTTTCGCAGGAATGACAAAGAGAGAGGGAACTGAAGGTGTGATATCTTTCAGTTGGTGGTAGCCTTTGATGAGGTTGACAGGGCGGTCGCAATTCTTCATACTTTGGTATGAATGATAATGAGGAGATGTTATTATGGCTAAGTGTGCGAAGGTTGCTATTAGTCTGCCTGAAGATGTCCTGCAGGCTGTGGAAACGGAGAGGAAGGCCAGGCGAGAAAGCCGTAGCCAGTACTTTCGACGGGCTGTTGAGAGGC
>JAUVYX010000155.1 GCA_030602865.1 Dehalococcoidia bacterium
AATGCTTCCACCTGGCAAAGTGACTGATATCCTGCGCCAACCACTGCGAGAACCCTGGAGTCCTTTCTGGCCAGATATTTTGCAGCAACCCCAGTGGCAGCAGCCGTTCTCATGGCGGTGATATATGTTCCATCCATGAGGCTGATTGGGGCACCCGTCTCAGGGTCAAAGAGCATGATGGAAGCCAGTACAGTGGGCAATCCATGCTTTGATGGATTATCGGGATGCGCATTGACCAGCTTCACTCCTACCTCATTTAATCTTTCAAGGTAGGCAGGCATTATCCTGAGATCCCCATTGAACTTAGAGAAGTACAGATAGCTCTTTGGTGGCATCTGCACCTGATTCCGCCCTCTTTCGCCAAACGCCTTTTCCACCAGCCGTATAACTTCCGGCATCGACAGGATTTGTTCCACTTCCCGCCTATTCAGTATTCTCAACTTTTTTCCCACAGTAATGTTTCCTCCTTCTAAAACCAATGGCTCTCTACCACAGGGGAATATTGTAGTGGCAAGTTCCTGGCATTTGCCTAGTCCTGCCCTCCAGGTAGCAGCCCTCCCTAAACCCTTATTTCCGCCACCCACTTTGCAGCATCGCTAACTACTTCTGAATATATTCAGTCATACGTTCTTGCTTACTATTACCTGGCATACCCCTTTGAATCAGCCATGTAATAAAGACAGCCAAATATATTCATGTTTATATCACGATATATAAAGTCCCCATATTTGTCAACATCCCCCTGTTGCTAAATTTTGGGTTTATTATTTACCTCCATTTATCTGGCTGCTATATCTTTATGGAAGTTTAAGTTACGTTGATGAAAAGATTGCTATAATGCCAGAAATGCAAATACATATTTATTCACTTCCAGTCAAAATAACTTCTACCCGGTTACCCTGAAATGGCGATGAATAGACAAAGAATATTTTCTCTAATACTGTCAATACTGGAGCAAATGGCTTTGGTGGCGGCAGTACTCTGGGTATTTCCGGAGATTGGCATAAATATCCCTGTTTGGGGCCTTATCCTGATGATGCTTGCTCTGGGTGCATACTCTATCTTATGTTACAGGCTGGGGAAGAAGGTTATGAAGAAAAGCCCCTTAGTCTGGCCTGCCGCTGGCAGCAGGGGAAGAGCAAAAACTCCACTTGTCCCTACGGGTTATGTTCGCATTGGTACCGAACTATGGAAGGCCTCGTCCACAGGCGCGGAAATAGACAAGGGAACGGAGGTTACCATTATCAGGGTGGAGAAGATGCAGCTTTTTGTAACTGCCAGAAATG
The DNA here is from genome assembly GCA_030602865.1 of Dehalococcoidia bacterium. The sequence continues at coordinate 1,287 of JAUVYX010000155.1, forward strand.
ATTTAAACGAAGTTAAGAACGGCTGATTGAATTCACTATAATCCCGGTTGCCTGAAATTAATATTTCTCTGACCAGGTAAACAAGTACATAAAAAGTAGTCGCCCCCATGGCGCTGAGAAGTTATCAGAATAGACAAAGCTGTTGAAAAAAGGTATTCTTACAAAGCTATGGAGATTATATGGTTAGGGCATTCCTGTTTTAGTATCAAAGATAAGGGCAAAACAATAGTCACCGACCCTTATAGTCCTGGACTGGGTTATTCTCCACTCAAGTTGTCCGCAGATATAGTAACCGTCAGTCATTTCCACCCGGGACATAGCTTTGTCGAAGGGGTTGATAACAACCCGAGGCAGATAACAACCCCTGGGGAGTATGAAATGGGCGGATTATTCATTACCGGTATTTCTACTTTTCATGACAATGAAAATGGTGAAGTCAGGGGCAAAAACACCGTTTATCTCCTGGAATTAGGGAATATGATATTATGCCACCTAGGTGACCTGGGACACCGATTGACACCTCAACTACTTGAGGAGATAGGCTCTGTCGACATACTCTTTCTGCCGGTGGGAGAAGGGTATACTTTTTCTGTAAATCTAGCAGTTGAAACCGTAAGAGTATTGGAACCTCGCATAGTCATACCAATGCATTACAAAACACCAGTGCTAAACAGAGAACTTGAAGGCGTTGATACTTTCCTCAAGAAAATAGGTACTAAAGAGACGGAGGCCAAGTCAAGTATATCATTGAGTCAATCTTCTCTACCTTCACATACAGAAGTCATGGTTCTCACTTACGCCTAAGTTCTTTGACATGTTCCGTCAGGCACTCTACAATGGCATTTACAATGAATCTGCCCGGGCAACTGTACAAACTTCAGCAGCTTGATAGCGAGCTTCAACGACAACAACAATACATAGAGGATGTTGACCGCCAGTTGAGCGGAAACAAGGCTTTAGCCGCAGCTGAAGCTAATCTTACCTTGATAAAGCAGCGGCTTACAGACATGAGAAAAAGCCAGAAAACTGCTGAATGGAAGCTTGAGGATATAACTGCGAGGAGCAGAGATATAAACAATAAGCTATATACTGGCATAGTCCATAATCCCAAAGAATTGCTGAGTCTAAAGCACGAAGCTGAAAGCCTGAAACAAAGGATCGACAACAAGGAAGAAGAGTTGCTGGAGATAATGGGACAGGTGGAGGAGATGGAAACACAGGAGAGGATCTGCAATCAGGAATTCAGTAAGTTGACACAGGAATGGCAGCAAAAACAAATCAACCTTGCTCAGAAAAGAACAGCGAGCGAAAAAGAGCTTGCCAGACTGAATAAGAGCCGAGAGGAAACTTTACCACAGATAGAACTAATAGCTCTCAGACTCTATCAACAGATCAAGACGATTAGAGAACAGGCCGTGGTCAGAATACAGCAAGGGCAGTGCCAGGGATGTCATATGACCCTGCCTATAGGACAATTGCAAAAGGCTAAGGCTGGAGAGATAGTCCAGTGTGGTAATTGCAGCAGAATACTCTATGTTGAATAACCTTATATTTTGACCTTTCGTCCTGCTATCTATAAACTATTATTGAGCAAGTAGATTGGGTGGCCGCTTTGCACTAATGGTGCGGAGAGGAAAGTCCGAGCTCCACCGGGCAAGGTGCTGGGTAACACCCAGGAGGGGTGACCCTACGGAAAGTGCCACAGAAACATACCGCTCTGCATTGCAGTGTAAGGGTGAAATGGCGAGGTAAGAGCTCACCAGCGGTCGGGTGACCGGCCGGCTGGGCAAACCCCACCTGGAGCAAGACCGAATAGAAGGGCGATTGAAGTGCTCGGCTGAAGCCCTCGGGTTGGTCGCTTGACTCCGATGGTAACATCGGAGCTAGATGGATGGTCACCGCCCTGTTTCAGGGTACAGAACTCGGCTTATAGATCTACTTGCTCACCATTATTTTTTCTGTAAACGGGACTTCAGCATTTTTTAATAACGATAGAGGCATAACCTACCACCATGGAGAAATCGCCAGTCGTATCTCCGCTGGTAGCGTACTTCAATAATCTGGGCTTCCGCGCCTTCATTGCTTTGGCTGCTATTACCGCTACAGCCACCGGGCCATAACCGCACATCGTGCAGTTGAGAGATTCCCTGCGTTGATATAATTTCCCCTCGTCAAGATTAGTAATCGTTTCAATCATAGCCATATCTTTCTTTGTGGCTATATCATGAGGTTCGTAGTGAGAGAAGTCGGTGCTGGCAATGATTATGGAGTTTGCAGCGTACATTGAGATAGTCTTCCCCAACTCTTGAGCTGTTTTCATATCCTGAGCCATCATGGTTATTGG
>JAUVYX010000247.1 GCA_030602865.1 Dehalococcoidia bacterium
TATGCTGTAATGACAAGAAATGCTCTTCCTGAGGAGCTACAAGATAAGATTGGAGAACCGGTTAAATTTGGTACCGCTTACTTCACTTGTTGGAATGTGGGGATACTTAAGGGATCGGATGATAAAGATCTGGCCTGGGAGTACATGAGACTTCTGTGTTCTAAAGAAGGTGCACTGAGCATGGGGCTTTCTGGAACCAGTCCAGCCAGAATTTCCGTCCTGAATTCTCCTCAATATCTACAAAACAATCCTGCCGCATCAATGGAAAAACAGGTAGCACCTTACTCTGAACGTGTCATGCCTGCTTTTGAAGGTTCAATAGAAGTTCTGGATCTTATTGGAACGTACGGTCAAAGAATAATTTATCAAGGGGCTCCAGTTCAGGAAGAGTTGGATGAGCTTGCTGAGGAAATAAAAACTTTCCTACCGTAGTTATTTTTGTATAATGAGCCCCCATCTGGAAAAGATGGGGGCTGCGCCTTGAACTGAGTATTTAGAATCCCCGTTAATAATAAGTGGATTTTACCTGAAAATGAGGTAATCCATGAAAAATAAAGTTCGAGAATTGCAGCGAAACTTATACCGAGCGGCCAAGATGAACTATTGTTCATCGTAATGCTGCCGGAAGAAGATAGGAGAGAAGGATATGTCCGAAAAGGACACGTACCGTTTGGTGTGGCAGGGAATGGAACCCAGGATATAGTAAAACTCCTAAGGCACTCCCATAAAGAAACGGGGAGAAAACAGACTGGTATTACCTAAGTCTATGGCGCCATTCCTGGACCCTACGATGAACAGTGAAGAAAAAATTCAGGATTAGTTTTGCATTGCTAATGCTGGCTCCTATGCTAGGGCTGTTGACTGTGATAATTGTTAGTCCAGAGATCTGGACACTTTTTCTCAGTTTCACCAAATACGAGCCAGGCAGCAGCCCGATTTATATAGGGTTAGAGAACTACGTTAAGATTGTACATGACAGGTTCTTCGTAAACGCACTGTTCAACAATCTGATTTTTGTAGTAGCGGTTATTGCCCTAGAATTTCTCATTGGACTAGGAACTGCTCTTTTGCTAAACCACAGGTTTCCTCTTCAGAAACTGTGGGTTTCCTTGCTTATTGCCCCCTACTGCATCAGCCCAGTGGTAGCCTGTGTTATGTGGAGGTACATACTTAATCCAAGCTACGGTTTTGCTAACTATGTTCTTTTCCTTGCGGGAGTAGAACCTGTGCCCTGGTTCGGGACAGTTGTTTCCTCCTTTATTGCGGTGATCATTGTGGATGTGTGGAAGTTTTCTCCATTTATTATGATCATCGCTTACTCTGCTCTCACTGCCATGCCCCAGGATGTTATTGAGGCAGCAAACATCGAGGGGGCAACTGACTGGGAGACCTTCCGGTTTGTAATATTCCCTCTCATTACTCCCGCTTTACTGGTAGGTCTTGCTTTCAGGGTAATTTTTGCCCTTCGAACCTTTGGAATAATATGGATACTTACCCGGGGTGGGCCTGCCCGGGGGACAGAGGTTCTATCAATTTATCTTTATAGGGAAACTTTCAGATACTATCGCTTTGGAAAAGGCTCGGCAATTGCTTGGATTATGCTGGCCTTGACTTTTGTTCTTTCTATACCTATCGTAAGGAAAATGTACAGACGAATGTATCAAGAAATATTTTAGTTTTTCAGAAAACCGATAGATTTAAATTTTTACAAAGAGAGCTAGAAGAAGATGATTTCTCAGAAAATGAAAAATATTTTTAAAGAACTTATCCTGTGGATTTTACTTGCAATAGCTGTTTCATGGGCGTTCTTTCCTGTGCTTTACACTGCCATTAGCTCCTTTAAACTACCCACCCATATATGGGATTATCCTCCCAGCTTTGCCGGTCCTTATTCTCTCATCAACTATCAGGACTTAATCGTCAAATGGCCGGAGTTCTTTAAGAATATAAAAAACAGTCTAATTATTACTGCCGGGACAGCGGGGGTGGTGCTTGCCTGTTCAATTTTTGCCGCATATGCTTTTTCCCGTTTTAAATATAGGCTGGTGCGATTATCAGCTTTTTTCGCTATTGCAGTAAGAATGGCTCCCCCTATTGTGATCAGTATCCCGCTTTTTGTTCTATTTAATTCATGGGGACTGATCGACAAACATATTACACTGATAATGCTTTATTCTGCTTTTCAGGTAAGCTTGGCTACCCTGTTAATGAAAACATTTGTTGATGATGTCCCGGTGGCTCTAGAGGAGGCAGCAATGATAGATGGGTGTTCCAAATTGCAGGCTTTCCTGAAGGTGACAATACCTTTATCAGCGCCTGGGATTGTGACAGTTATAATCTTTGTCTCCATTTTCACCTGGAATGAGTACCTTTTTGCATTCATTTTTACCAGTACAGAGGCTGCTACTGCACCACTGGTTTTATCTGAATTTATGGGAGCTATCATGGGAGTTCAGTGGGGAATGCTGTTAGCTGCCATCATTGTCCACCTTTTACCCATGGTGATTTTGACCTGGATGGTACAAAGTTATCTAATAAAGGGAATGGGGT
>JAUVYX010000025.1 GCA_030602865.1 Dehalococcoidia bacterium
TTCACCTTGTTGAGTTGTGACTATGGGTGAGAAGTAATCGCGAAAATTGTGATTGTACCCCTAGAGGGACCATAATACCAAAAGACTCTATAGGCTGCCGGAGTGTTCTGCTCTGCGTAGGCTTCAAAAACCTTTTCGTTATTGGGACCTCTCAAACTTGAATATTCATGTGTCTGAAGACTATTGTGCCGGGGGTTCTTTGCCAGAAATCCAATGGTCTTTTTAACAGCTTTATATCTTTTTTTCCTGGATGTATCCCCTTTGAGCAGGTTGAACGCTTTCTCTGCCTCCTCCGTCCATGTTAGTTCAAACATAATGTGTGCTTATAACGCATCCAGGTCAACTTTTAACACCTTGCCTTCTGCGGCATCAGAAAGACCTTTCCGAACCGATGCAAGAGCAGCCGGGTTATTGAAAAGCCATGCTTCTGAAGCAGGGATAGTTACCTGTGGGTCCAGGATAAGTTGTCCAATGCTGTTACTGTATATATGATAAGTGATGCCTTCCTGCACCTGGTTCCTGGGCAGCACTACTCGCTTTTTAGCATCCGGTTTCACTCCTTCAGCTACTCTTTTAAAATCTTTATCCTTTATTATCATAGTCATCACCATGCCACTGTATTACAGGTGGGATTAGTTGTCAAGTGGGACAATCCCCCTTTCAGTATCCACCTGATTGGTTGCGAACGTATTCCCTCTCCATCGTTCCAGTTCTCTATCTCCAGTCTTCCATCTTCTCTCCCGTCATTGCGAGAAACGTCAGTGACGAAACAAACCTCCTTCCATGTCATACCCGCGAACGCGGGTATCCACCATCAGGCTCAATTCAGGGCGGTGACTTCACTTTTAAATATGGATGCTAGTTTACAACTGTTGGCTCGTAGCTAATAATTGATAGCTCCTCAAAACTCCAATACCGGCTAGATTCCTGCTTTCGCAGAAATGACATCCCTTCTTCCGTCTTTTTTCCTGCCTTCTTCCCCAATATCTCCCCACAGTTGACATCTTGCGTGTGATATGCCATTATCATATCAATAGTAGGCAAGAAGGTGCAATAATGACAGAATTTCGTTATACAGAGTTCGGACACAGGTTAAAGGAATGGAGAGAAGTGCTGAAGCCTCCAATGACCCAGCGGGATATGGCTAAAAAGGTCGGTGTGACGGACGGCTTTATCGCCCACATCGAGACCGGCAGAACAATGCCCGGCAAGGAAACGCTTCGTGCTCTGGCAAGAGCGCTGGGGGTAACTGAGATGGAGATGTTTAAAGAGGCTGGATTTCTCAGCGAGGAAACGCCCAGTGACGAAGACATACTGGAAGACCCTGAACTGCGACTCTTCTTCCGCGACGAATGGAAACAACTCTCAGATGACGAGAAGGACTGGTTTAAAGGATTCGTCAGGATGATGAAAGAGCGGCGAAGAGAGAAGACCGGCAACTAGACCCAGGGTCATATAGATATGTCCGGCAAGGCAATAGCAAGGCGAACCAGGAAGCTATTCGGTACCACCGACCCGGAGATCATCGCGGCAAGGGAAGGACTGGAAGTGACCAGGATGCCACTACCCCAAAGATGGTGGGACATATTGCTCTGGAATTGTGTGGCTATCCGTGACGACTTATCACTCCCCTTTGTTCGCTGGTGCCTGGCACACTGCCTGGGTCATCACTTCATGCACCACGGCAACCAGCTAAAAATGAAGGATCATGCCGTGTTGATACAAAAACGATTACTGCAGGAGGCCGAGGCAGAATCGTTCGCCGCATGGCTGCTGGTGCCCGAAAACGAACTGGATGAACTGAAACAGCTCGAGGGAGAAAACCTCACCGCATGGCAGGTGGCCGAACATTTCACCATTCCCGCCGATATGGTTCCCTATCGACTTGGCATCGGCGATAACCCTTATCTCAAATCCATTGGCTGGTAGCCGGGCTTTCCCTTCATTGGTGACATTTTCCCTTTAGTTATTTCATAACCCCATTGAAAACCTGTTGTCGGATTTGAGCATAGCTCCACTCTGATTTTGTCACCAACCTCGACTTCAAAATCGCCACTTAGGTTATTATAAAAGCCAAACTCATCGCAATAAATCTCAACGTTAAAATCATGGGAGGGTACATTGTTGGAATCAGGGGGGTTTACAGTACATGATGACAGTAACAATACGGTTGTAAATATCGTGAATACCAGGAAGCTTCTCAGTTTCATTGCTATCCCTCCATACAATTGCATTAGTTTCGAAAATGCTAATAGAATTCTACTTATTACTCAAATAGATGTCCAGACAGAACTGAATATGAAGCATATATAGTGCTTTCAATTTCTATAACCATTGAAATAAAGTGACCTTATTGCTTGCAGCGATTTTGATATCTATTTACTTCACTATTGCGTATAAAGAGGAAATAATGAAACGCGTAGAAGGGCAAGCGTCCCAATGTTCGTTCTACGGCAGGTGAAAAATATCCTCTTTATTACAATCTGTAGCTTTCTAACGTTTATCTTGCTGATGTTCCTTGGTAATCTGCCGATTTGGGATTAAACTGTCGAATATCTTAAGTCGGAGGGAGAGATAGAAATGTCCAGAAATGCGCCTTGTCCCTGTGGAGCATCATATCCTGATGGTAGCCCTAAGAAATACAGAACAATACAAATCCTATTGACAAGTAGTATCATTAGTGATACCATATAGCCATTCGGATTTATATATGGATATAGACTCTATATCAAATGTAATAAAAAAACTAGAAAGGAGTCCAAGCAATATTAGATTTGCAGATTTATGCAAAATCTGTGATTATTATTTTGGTGAGGCACGACAAAATAGCAGTAGCCATCGAACATACAAGACTCCATGGCAAGGGGACCCTAGAGTGAATATACAAGAAGCAAATGGAAAAGGGAAAGCATATCAAGTTAGGCAGGTCATAAAAGCCATTAGAAGATTGGAGGTAGAAAATGGCAGTTAAAGTAAATAAAAAAAATAACCTTTATACATATAGAATTACTTGGTCTGAGGAAGATGGAGAATATGTTGGTTTGTGTGCAGAATTTCCTAGCCTAAGTTGGCTTGCAGAAAATCAAGAGGAAGCATTACGTGGTATTAACAAAGTGGTGTTAGAAGTAGTTTTAGATATGGAATCTAATAGTGAACCACTCCCAAGACCACTATCAACAAAGAACTACTCAGGAAAATTCACGGTACGCATACCAAGTGGTATACATAGAAACCTTGCTATTCAAGCAGCAGAGTCTAAAGTTAGTTTTAATCGCTATGTGAGTGCAAAACTAGCTGCTGATTAGTCATAGTCCACGACGATCATACATCCCCATGTTCGTTCAATGGAACAAGAAGGGAACAGCCATTAAACTTTTATCTGAGAAGAAGAGGTTGATACCAGAGATACGACAGTAGCTTATTCAAATTACAATACTTTGAAATCGGGGCTACGCATGTAGGTGGCCTTTCTGTTGGACCCTTTCTCTCGCCACCGCATCAATATGCCGCCCATGATGCAGACAATCGCTGGAAACGCACTCATAAGACACGCTCTCCAATCCATCCATCCCACACTGCGAAAGACTGTCTCATGGGGAATCCAACTTCTTGGTAGTACAGAAATGTATGCAATGCCGACAAATACCGCAGCTATCCAAAGAAAACGGCCTCTTGAAATTATGCCACCCAAAAGCAATAGAAATACGCCAAAAGCACAAACTGTCACAGAGAAAAATAATCCCATTTCGTACATGCCCACATTGAACCCACCAGACGAATACGCTAAGGGTACTGACAGCCCTACAATCGACGCCCCTAGCCAAGCGATAATCTGCAAGAAGACCTTCATTCTAATCCTCCAGTGAGTGTCGAAGTCAACAATATCAAATTGTACAACATTGTACAACATAGATAAAACTTATCTAAAAGTCAACAATGTATGAGTAACATTCTAAGTGCAATAATCTGTCCACTCCCAAACAATGCCTTACGATTGCCATTAATTTTAACCAACAATATTTCAGGGAAAATTAAGTTCACAAAAAACATACGCATGGAAGGGCAAATATCCCTATGTTCGTTCAAGGTAGTTAGGAGCTTAACACGGCAAAATACTTACAGATTGCTCTCCGTTTGAAGCTACGTCCACGACAATCAGACATGCCGATGTTCGTTCAATGGTAACAAATTGGCTATATTCGTGATTCAATAACAAAACATCGAAACGATTAACAGTCCTACTAAATATTCATTACCTTGAGTTAATGCACAGGTTACATCGTTTCCAAATCAGGCTGCTGGTAGATTGAACTCCCCGCTATCGCTACCTTCTCAACCTTATTCAGTATGGTTACCCTTGTTACCTATTTTCGGCTCAGTGTCACTTTTCCTACTTACCGCCCCGGATTGCCCGTATCCGCTGCAACAGGGGTGGATGAGAGTAATTAAGGAAAACATAGAAAGGGTGCGGTGTTAAATTCGTCAGGTTGACGGCTGACAGTTTCTTTAACGCATTCACCATGCTTTGCGGATTAGCTATGGTATTGGCAGCGAAGCGGTCGGCTTCGTACTCGTTCTTTCGTGAAAAGACATTCATCACAATCGACAACACCAGCTCTATCGGAGTGTAAAGCAAGCCAAAAAAGAGCAACCCTGCGTATATGGGCTGCTGCTCCATGTAAAATGCCTGGTACAGGCCGGCGTTCGTCAGAAAGAAGGACAGCAGGAAGAAAATTACTCCCGTATGCAAAATGCTAATAATTGTTCCTTTTAGAATGTGTTTTTTCTTGTAATGTCCGACTTCATGCGCCAGGACGGCAACCATTTCCGAAACCTCGTGTTTCGCTATCAGGGTATCAAAGAAGACAATGCGCTTGTTACGGCCAAATCCGGCGAAGAACGCATTTGATTTGCTGGACCTTTTGGACCCGTCCATTACCATGACGTTCTTGATTGGAAAGTTGACCGATCGGGCATAGCTCATGATGGCGTCTTTTAGCTCTCCCTCCTCCATTGGAGTGAACTTATTGAATATCGGCATAAGCAGGGTAGGCGTAATGTACTGCATGACCAATATAAATACGGCTACTACCGCCCAGCAGTAAAGCCACGCAAAAGCACCGGCATACTGAAACAGTGCCAGGATACCTGCTATCAGCAATCCACCCAGTACCAGCATAAGCCCCAAACCTTTCATCCTGTCCAGGAAAAAGGTGCGTGGAGTAGTCCTGTTAAAACCAAATTTCTCCTCTATCACAAAAGTGCTGTAAATACTGAACGGTAATGACAGTATATTATTGGCAAGAAACAGCAGCCCGATAAATAACAGACCGCTCACCAGCGGGACCATCTCCCAACTGCTGACAACCTCATTGAACCAGTTAAACCCTCCGGCGAACCAGAAAACAAGCAGCACAACCAGGCTGAAGCTGCTGCCCACCACGTCAAAACGAGTATTCGCCCGCAGGTACTTCTGGGATTTTCGGTACTCTTCAGGACTAAATATTCCCTTTAATATCGCTGGTAGTTCAAGAACCAGCACCCTTAAATTTAATGTATTCCCTATTAACCCCAGTGAGAACTCCGCTACGAGGGCTACAAGTATTATTATGGCGAACTCATTCATATATACCTACTTCCTTTGCTTTAATCCTGCCTGCCAAACAGTTCTTTGAATATAGAACCATTTTGCTAACTGTTTATTATACCGTTTCTTGTAGACAACCAGGATATTGCTTTACTATCTTCACATTTTCGCTTAGCCGTGAATTCAAAAAAACTGAATTCACAATTTGGTTCCAACAGTAAACACACCAGGTATTCCATGCTTTCAGACAGCCTTTCATTACAACAACATGGTGGTAGCGCGCTGTAAGCAACCGCTTACAGGTACTTTACTAGCTCAGCCTCAAAGACCTTTTTGGACTGCGCACCAACCTTCTGCCCCACCAGTTCACCATCCTTAAATATGAGCAGCGTTGGAATGGACATGACTCTATATTGAGAGGCTGCCGCCCGGTTAAAATCCACGTTCAGCTTGCCAAACGTAATTCTCCCTTTATATTCGCTGGCCAGTTCCTCGATTATCGGCTCTACCATCTTGCAAGGGCCGCACCAGGCAGCCCAGCAGTCAACAGCTATCAGGTGATGCTGTTTCACTACCTCGTCAAAAGTTGCATCCCTGAGATCGATCACCAGTTTTTCGTTCTGTTCCTCTTCCAGTTTCTCGTCATATTCAACACTCAATTCCCCTGAGTCTAATTCGTTAAACTTGATGGGCAATCCCTTCCATTTAAACGACTTTTTCAGCTTTTTACAGGCCTCTCCCAAAAGAAATTGCTTGCCAGCCTTCTCAAACTCAACCAGCTTGTCGAACAACTGTCGGGCATCGACTTTTCCCTTGTAGAAGTTCTTCAGCAGTGAATCCAAATCCGCAAGATCGTTGAGCTTGTCTCTCTCTTCAGGGCTAACGTCACCAATTTTATCCAGCCTCTGTTTTATAAATTGTGGTAATCCATCTCGAAACGCCATGAATATGCTACCTCCAATGTAATTATCAGTTTATCAGTATCTGCTCGCTTCCCGACCATGAATCGCTGAGCCAAAGCCAACGATATTCGTTTTAATTATAAGTCTACTCTAGGGTACCAGCTCGGTTGGAGACCAAATAAGTTTCATTATCTTTTCTGCGACAACCCGAGCCGCTATCGCGCATACCTTGGGACAACCTTGTTCGCTATGTCCACCTGCATCGATAAAACCCTGGAACTCATCTGGTTCCCACATCTTGAAAGACCTGCCATAGACCTTTGCCTGAACATCTTTACAAAATGAAGTTTCCAGCTCGCCTTCAAAGCCGAACGCCTTTTTCAGTTCCGCTTTAATGTCATTGTATACCTCGAGTGACGGAACCTTTGCGTCCCGGTAGGCTTGGCTGTCCTCGATTTTATCCCGTCCGACCAACAGGTTAATGGCCATCAGAGCGCCGATAAATGCGCCGCAGGTTTCACTGCGACCAATTATCCCACCAGATAGTACGGTGGCAGCCTTCATCACCTCAACACTACCTATACCAAACTCTTTCTGTATACTGTCCAGCACCGACTGTGAACAACCATGATAATCCCTGTCATTCTCCAGTGCCAGTGCGTAGACCCTGTCCAGTTTTTCTTTTTCTGTTGACAATTCGTTGCCTCCTGATAGATATTTTGGTTCAATCGAAACGCCGTTCCATATTTCAAGGATTTCTCCGCGTTCAATGCCCGTAGCTATGCTAGCACCATTGATTACAGGCTGTAAAGGCAGCGAATTTAGACGCTTAAACCCTCACCCAAAAATCGGTGACTATATCCTATTTACCCCGAACACAATGGCTCTGTTGCTCCACCTCAATTAATATGATAACTCTTTCCGGGTTTTAACGTTATACAAGTAGACAGTTCTCCAGAACATGGTATTATAGAATCAGGTAACAAGACGTGGGAAAATAGTTCTGACAGGAGGTCAAAATGGAAGAAAAGAACTCTGATTTTCAGGAAAATACAACCAGCATAGTAACAACTGAGAATATGAAACTGGAAGATACACAAATGGCCGAACAGCTATATAACAGTGCTGGACTGGGCCCCGTTGTTGACGCAGGGCTCAAAGATTATGATAAGAAAGTACAACAAGAGAACAAGCTGATCAACAAAGTATTTGGACCACGGGGAAGCGATATAAAGGGCTATGGAGAAGCGGTCGCCAAGAGAACCGCCTTTGCGGTCTATAGCCTTTTGAACAAGCAGTATGGTGGGAAGATGGGGGACCTCAGGTCATACATAATGGCACTTGAAGACGAGCGGAATAGGGCAAACGTGAGGTATGACGAACTCATGGGCAAGGTGGTTGGAATACTGGGCTCCGAATACCAATCGTTGAGAACTGACTCCAACGCCTTCATGGAAAAACTCACCACCTTAATGGGAGATGACGTCAAAGCGTCCAAGATCAACTATAGTGAGCTGGCGGAGAGACTGGCAGATATAGATGGATTAAGGTCGCAGGTAAAAACCCTGGAGCAGGAGAAGAAACGGTTGACTGAAACCTACGAAGCACAAATAGCCGGCTTAAAAAGCGACCATTATGATGAGGTCGCGAAAATGGATTCGCAGATAAATGGACTGAAGGACGAAAAAACAACACTGACAGACGACCTTGAACAGTCCAGGACTGACTATAGCGAACTGAAAACGGGGCTAAGTGCCCTGGCTGAAGAAATACCTTACGAGAATATGGGAAAACTGCTTGGGAAAGAATTACATGCCTATGTCCTGAAAGACTCAAAGGTTCCATCCATAGTTATCGATGGCGTGGGGAAATTCATCGATTTCGAAAAATACCTTGGAGTCGCCGCGGAGAGGGGCGCTACGGATGTGCGCCAGCGAATAGAACAGATAGTAAGCAAATCTCCATAACATAAAGACGGCTAGGTTCCTGCTTTCGCAGGAATGACATGGGTGGTGGCAAAAATGACACTTTCACTTGTCATGCCCGCTTTTCTTTATGTCATACCCGCGAACGCGGGTATCTACCATCAGGCTCACTTTAAGGTGGTGCTTTCACTTTTACACAGGT
>JAUVYX010000234.1 GCA_030602865.1 Dehalococcoidia bacterium
CCGCTTTCGCGGGTATGACAGAAAAAGGTGCGGGTATGACATGGTTGGAGATTGTCACTTCTGCCACCCCTATGTCATTTCTGCGGAAGCAGGAATCTACCTGGTATTCGTCATTGCGAGCGTAGCGCGGCAATCCGGGTGGCGAGTCGTGATGGGTATGAGTTACCGACCAAGTTCCCCCTCTCTTCCCAGATTGTTTCGTCGCTATCGCTTCTCGCAATGACATGGAAGGGTTAATATCCCTGCTCTCCCTTTCTACTTATGAGCCGAAAGTGCGGTAATCCATATGTGTATTTGGAGAATAAAAGGGAACGTTATTCTATCGGGCTCAGCGATAAACTTCGCGACGATGTCCCACAGCGGAGATGGTAACTAACCGGTCACTATAATCAATGGAATAAAGTATTCGATAATCACCGACCCTGAGTCGGTATTCCTGTCGATTTGTCAACTTCTTGGATCCTCTTGGTCTGGGATTCTTCTCCAGTGATAGTATTTTATTACTAATGCGATTGAAATATTCAACCTGAAGATTGTCCATTTCTTTCTCAGCAGAGCGGAGAATCAGGACGTTAAATCGTAGTTCCTGCTGACTCACCCTTTTCTTTCAGCCAGATATTCTCGAAAAGGCCTGGAAGGTTCTTTCTGTCGTTGCTGCATAATAGCCAGGTCAAGGATATCCTCCCTCAACTCAGTGTCCTCCAGCAAGCGAGCAATAACCATGTCTCTTTCGGGCTTAGATAATGACCGTATAGCCATTAAATAAACTTCGGCTCTTGACTCAACTACCTCTGTTTTCATTTCTTCTCCATAACCATAGAGCATACTACCATGAATTGATTATAGCAATTCATGGTAGTTATAAGCCAGTAGAGAGTAAATATTTGTTACTCATGCCAAATCAGGAATTCATTGGCTACACATCATTGCGAGGGACTGAAAGGCCTGTGGCAATCCGGGTGGGGAGTCGTGATGGGTATGAGTTACCGACCAAGTCCCCCCTCTCTTCCCAGATTGCTTCGTCGCTATCGCTTCTCGCAATGATGAAAATGACAAGATGCTAAGACTAGTTGTCATCAATGCTCAACAAGGGTATAATCGTGCCCATAATGGGCATTGGTAACATGGAAAATATATCCTTATTTCTATTTGGAAAAACACGTTGTACGGTACTGGCATTTCTTTACAGCCACAGCGCTGAGTCGTTCTATATGCATCAGATTCTTCGAACGGTTGGCACAGGAAGTGGGGCAGTTCAACGAGAGCTGAAACATCTTACTGATGCGGGCGTCATTATTCGTGAACAGAAGGGGAGGCAGGTCTATTATAGGGCTAATAAGAAGTGCCCTGTCTTCAACGAACTACAGAAAATTGTATGTGGGGAACCCAAACAGGGTACACCTCTGTCAAGTTCTGTAGACACGGTTGTTATAAATCTTCCAAAGGGAGAACCGGTAGCGAGAAACAGGAATATCACAGTCCCGAAGGTCAGGGTTGCCGAATTCTGCGAACAGCATCATATTCGTGCGTTTTATCTTTTCGGTTCGGTGTTACGCGAGGATTTCCGCCCTGAAAGCGATATAGACATACTGGTAGAATTTGAACCAGAGCATGTGCCTGGCTTTTTCAGCATATTCGATATGGAACAGGAACTGTCTCGTATATTTGGAGGACGGAAAATAGACATCAGAACACCGAAAGACATTAGCCGATATTTCAGGGAAGAAATACTTTCTACCGCGGAGCTGCATTATGCGCAGAAATGACCTGGTTCGTCTGCACCATATTGTAGATACTATTCATGAGGCGACTGCTTTCTCACAGAGCCGCTCATATAACGAACTGTATTCCGATAGAATGCTTAACCTCTCGCTTGTCAGGCTCTTGGAAATTATAGGCGAGACTGCCAGGGGTATTTCAAGAGAATGCCGTGCCAGTTATCCTGAGGTAGTATGGGGGAAAATGGCTGGGATGCATGACCGCCTTGCCCAGGGGTACTTTGATATTGATTTGGATGTGGTGTGGCAGACAGTAACCAGTGAGCTACCGCCGTTGCTCAGCCAACTTGAAAGTATTATTTCAGCGGAGGAGTAGCAGGAATGGCAACCATTTTCGTCATTGCGAGGAACGCTAGTGACGAAGCAGGGACAACCTCCAACCATGTCATACCTGCGGAAGCAGGTATCCACCATCAGGACTGATTCAAAGCGGTAAGTTCGCCTTTATACAGATATGGCAGCTCATAGAACTACCATGCTCGGGTAGATTTCCGCGAAAGCCGGAATCTGCCTTCATGTACTTGTAAGCCGGAGACTCAGTAATTTGGGATTTGTGTGGTGTGAACACAATAAAAGTCTCATAATTGTAGAGAAATCTATTGATATTGTCATAATCCAAGAGTAATATAAGCAGAAATAACATGTAGCTATAATCTATATGCTGTAATGTTTTCTTGTGGAGTTTAGAAGATGTCAAACGAAACAGAAACTGCTATCTATAACCTGCTCACAAACTTCGATAGTCTTGAGAAAGCCAGAGAACTTTTTTCTGAACTGAACTATGACCAAGAACATGGACAGCTAAGTCGTGAAGGCTGGAGCCAGGCAGCCAAAGAAGCTCTTGCTGAAGACCCACAGATAATCGCCACCAGTGGTGTGTTCCGAATAATCTACGCTCGACTTGCAAAGAAAAACCTACTGCTGGGCGATGAGCGACCGGTAGTAAATCGCCT
>JAUVYX010000196.1 GCA_030602865.1 Dehalococcoidia bacterium
GAACTGGGTAGCTAGTTCAGATTCGAAATTTGCAAATTCAGTAACTTCTTTAAATATATCTTTGGTACCTTCAAAAACTCGCTTTAAACGTGCAACTCTATCATTGTCTTCAATTAGATGCTTGTGAAATCGGCGCATCAACTTCGATAATAGTGTCCACTTTGTTGAATAACTTAATTGATAAGATAATCCGCGATTAGCATTAACCATGATGCTTATGCATTTGTCACGCATTTCATTTGAAACATAAGGGTTATTTCCATTATCAGTAACTGCATAATATTGAGGATTTTCTTCGTTTTGGGCTGAACTACAAATCCAACAAAAAGCTCTTACTAGTTGCCCAGATCTATCAATACAGTTATCTCCACTGAGTTCTACTCTAATTTCAATTGGAGCATTCGCTGGATCTCTATCCCAAAATTCATTGTCTTCCACGCTATGATATCGAGGGTGGAATTCTCCACATATTAGGTTCAGAGCCTGGACTATATTAGATTTACCAGCATTGTTTTCTCCTAAAAGGACAAGAGGGGCTTCCTGTGGAAGACTGATAGTAATTTCGTCTCTAACAGACTTATATCCACTAATTATCAGTTTTTCAATCCTCGTCATATTACATACTACCTGCCTTTTTTAATCGTGCTTCGACAAGGTTTATGACTGCCTCGTATACAGCATCACGTTCCCATTGAGTTAAATCAAGGCTATCAAAAAACATAGAATCCAGTTGTCGGCGGTCTTCTTGTTCTAGCTCCTTTGGAATATCATATTGCTTGCGCTTTGCCATTGCTTGAAAAATGGGAAGAACGAGGGTTGACGAATATTCAATACTTATGAAAAATCTTTTAACGTCGTTAACCGAGAATTTTATAGCGCCATCTCCAAGGTTGACGAGTCCTAGAATTTCACGCTGTAATATACCAAAAGTGCTGTTTAACTGTGCCGCAATTAATATGACCATATCACTGCGTCTAGGCATAATTTTATAGAACTCCTTGGCAAAAACCCCTTCTGGGTTGTAGACGATTAAATGTCGGGCTCCGAAGGTTCTTGGAAATAATATAGGTGCGGTCGTTCGTGAATTCCCTGTTGCTTTGACCCCATAATTATAGACACATATAGAATTCTTTCTTATGTAGATTTGCTCAACGTCTTTCACAGTTTTTAAGAAGGGCACCAATGGATACTGATGACCCGTGTTATTATCATGGATATATCCTTCAACTGTGCAGACAGTTGCCAATTTCACAAAACGTGTTCTTCCCTTCTCCAATATCGTCCAATAGATATCAGGTGCACGCAAGTATTTCCCTCCCCACTTGTTGCCAATATACTTCGCCGACTTTATTAGAGGTCCATAGGAACGACCAGCACCTGATCGTTGTTCTCCTGCTACATCTGGTGTTTCGAGTCCTGCCTCAAGTAATTCAGCTTGCCCGACAGGGAAAATGCGGTACTCTGGAGTTGATTTCTTTTCGCTTGTTTCCTCAATCTCATCGAATATCACCGGTGACACAACCTGCTCAAAAGGTACCTTGCACATTACGAACCGCGCTGTATTCTCAAGTGCCCACTCATTCCGGTCATCAGGGCTTGAGAAAAGTACAATCACCGTATTAACGTCAGCGTTGGCAAAGGAACGTTTAACCCTGTTATCAAGAATCAGCTTTACATGACATTGCTTGAGCAGGAATTCCTGCAGGTCTTTCCCATAGCCAACATCAAGCCAGGAATTGGAGGTTATAAAGCAGAAGGTTCCCTTTTTATTAAGTAAAGAAAGTCCATGAAAATAGAAATAGATATAGAGGTCACTCTTCGCACTCAACGTACGGCCAACAGCGCCATCTTTCCGTACTTGGAAGAAATGAGGAAATTCATGATAGACCGAATAAGCCAGTTTGGATTTATATGCCCGTTTCTGTGTGGCTGTCACCGTAGCACTGTCACTTAACGGGGCAGCAATACTTTCCTGCCTCACATAGGGTGGATTGCCAATTACGATATCAAATCCTTGTTTATCACCTTTGAATATCTCAACAAAGGCTATGTCCCAGACAAAAGGCACTTCCATCTGTGTACTCAGTACACTACTTGACTGTTCAATCTCTGCCAGTTCGCTCTTAATTTCTTCAATCTGCTGTTGGGCTTGCCTGGCGTTGAGGTCAATCTGGTGGCTGCGTTCCTCGATCGTACCATCGAGCCTTATTCTCCGCTCCTGTGGCCCCTCTATTTTTCGCTGTAATGATTTTATCTGCTCCTGAATTTCATGTTTTCTTGAGACAAATATATATTGGAAAAGATTCTTCTCTTCAAGTTTTACCTGCTCCACAGTTCGCAGCTTGCGAGTTTCATCATTATTATAAAACTTGAACTTTTCTGTCTTGAGCCGCGTGATTTTCCCCTTTATCTCAGCAGACACTTCATACGCCTGACGCAGATGCCTCATATTCACACCACCAACTTCCTGTACAAGGCTATCCCCACAGCGTATTTTGAATGAGAAATGCGGAAGCAGTGGTTTCTCACGCAGATGGAGCTCCTCGGCGGGAATCTCCGCATCTATTATAAGCGCCAGCCAGAGTCTTAGTTCAGCGATGTGGCACGCCCATTCCATCACATCCACACCATAGAGAGACTGACCAATAATCTTTTTCTTGCGCTCATATGCGTTCTTTTCTCTGCCAAGCCGGTAATCCATCCTCTGCTGTATATCGTCAATGATATGCAGCATACCGACCAGGAATGAGCCCGAACCACAGGCGGGATCAACCACGGTGACGGTATCGAGCAGTTCATCAAGCTGTTGCCACTGTCCAGAATTCAGTGTCTCATCAGCCTCTGTTTTCTCCTCGGGCTCAAGAGAGAACACCAACCGGTTGATGGTAGTTTTGGGAATACTCTCAAGATGATTTGCCAGATAATCTGCCAGCGACATACGGCACATCAGATCAATTTCAGTACGAGGCGTATAGAATATTCCCGAGTCACCCTGCCTTTGGTCTGTTTCAGACAAGTTCACCAAGCTCTCATACACTCGCCCTATCATCTCGGGGTCGACAGCCACTTCCTTGTCCAGGGGACTATCCTCGCTAATAGTAAAATTGTAGCGCTCAAGAAATTTGAACACCTGCTCGAAGCGTTTATCCGATATCAGGGTATCTGTATGCTCTCTATCCAGCCGATTTTTATTGAA